>CAJXZM010000255.1 GCA_913063125.1 uncultured Gammaproteobacteria bacterium
CTATCGCCTTTGAAAGGGTTGTTCCCCGTGAGTAGCTCTAAGAGAACGACTCCCAAACTATAAATGTCGGTCCTATGATCTAGGTCATCGCATTGCGCTTGCTCGGGACTACTATAAGAGGGACTACCAACACTAATACCCGTCTGGGTAATGTCAGTATCAATTGCTAAATTTTTAGCAATACCAAAATCGGTTAAGATTACCGATCCATCTTTATGAAATAGTATGTTGGCTGGTTTAATATCTCTATGAACCACCCCTTTTGCGTGAACCTCTTCAAGACCTTTGGCAATTTGTCTTACTACTCCTAACGCATATTCTGGGCATTTGGATGGTGCTTGCTCTTTAAGATGACCACCAGCAACAAACTCCATAGCAATATAGTACCGGCCATCATCCAGCCGGGAAATATCGTATATTGTGATTATTCTTGGGTGATTTAGACTAGCAATAAGGTGGGCTTCATTAATAAATCGTTCGTCAAGCTGACCCTCTTGCGAATCATCAAGTACTTTTATAGCAACCTTTCTATTTAACGACTCCTGTGTCGCCAAATAGACCGTGGCCATGCCTCCTTTTCCCAATTCCCCGTGAACCGTATAACCAGGAATAGTAATTGGATCTGTGCTCATTGATTATGTTTATCTGGTTGTGGTTAGTGGGTCAGGAGTGGACAGTGTTGTTCAAAATTAGGTGCTTTTGGTTTTACACACAATAACTGTGATACCAGCACTTATTGTCAGCATCTAGGGACTATCGCGATAATTAGTCCCCGAGCCAAATCGCCGGAATCAAAAGTACAGCCTGCAATAGGATTAGAGAAAGCCACGAATGTAATAAGGCACTTTTTCATAGTATTTTCCCGTAGATAAGCGGTTAATAATAACTATAGCTCAAACAATAATTTGGACGATATATTTGTACTTCTTATACGCATCCTAGATAGCCAGGAGAATCAAATTCTATAAAAGAAGGCCTTATTCAGAGCCTTAGTTTTACCTTTTTATTCTTTAATTCAAATGGTTACATAAACACCTAGATTGATATTGCTTAAATTTGTCAGGACGACCGATTCAAGTGTGGCTTCTTAAATTCTTGTAACTAAGCGTTCAAATTCTCTAGCACCAATAGAAGGATCAACTAATTCCGTGCACGTAGCATCAAGGGTAGCAACGCCGGTATAAAGATCAGGGTTGAAAACAGCAAACCAAACGACACGATAGTACCCAACTTCCGATACAATTCAGTACCGGCTTCGCTAATAAAACAATGGTATTTCTATACGGAGCGTGATGGTGGCTTTCGTTAACATTTAATTAACTGGCTATATTCTGCTTGACTGGTATGTGAAAAAGCGCCGTTTACAGTTTTAGCGTGAGTGTCGGCATTGTAGGGTTTTTAAAGCTTTAAGTTATTCTCCCTCATAATTCTTGGCATTTCTTCTTTGTTAAATTTGTCTGCGATCTTCGGCTCAAGCAGCTGTGCTCCTGCCCCTTTATTCCCTAAGCGATCGCTAGGGTTGATCATTTCACAATATTTCTCAGATAAACATCCACAGCCAATGCAATATGACAGCGTATCTCGAAGCAATGTTAGTCGCTCTATTCGGTCATCGAGGTCTTTCTTCCAAGCTGTAGATAGCTTTTCCCAATCTTCAGATGTTACTTTGTCGCCATTTGATATTACTGATAACTGTTCAGTAATATCATTTAGAGTAATTCCAGCTCGTTGAGCAGCCTTAATGACTGAAATCTTACGTAAGACAGAGCGGTTGTATCGGCGATGATTGGCGTTATTTCTAGTAGATTTGATTAGTCCCTTGGTTTCGTAAAAATGCAATGCAGAAACAGCTACTCCGCTTCTTTCTGAGATTTCGCCAACTGACAGGTCTTTGTTTTTTGATGGTTTCATTAAATTAGCGCTTGACCTCAACTTAACTTGAGGTCTTAGCATAGAAGATAGTTAGCACTACTTCAACAATTAGGGGAAATGTTATGTCAGAACAACTGGCGGCATACTTGGTATGTAGTTCATTCATGTCAGAAGGTCATGATTCAATAATTCCATACGGGGAGGCAGCACACCCCATTCTCGATAAATTTGGCGGGGAGTTGCTTATAGCAGGCGAGACCGATCAATTTATTGAAATATTTGAAGGTGAATGGAAAAATGCAGCAAAGTTCACTTTGTTTCGTTTTCCTTCAATGGAACACTTAAAAGGATTTTGGGATTCTGAAGAATACCAAGCGGTGAAGCACTTAAGAACAGAAGCCACGCCGCCTAATTTCACTTTCGCTGTTAATGCCGTCGATTTTTCTAAGTGGAAACCTGTATAGCTATGAAGCAAATAAGGCCAGACTTATGGCAGACATCTCTATTTAAATCGGGGATGTTGAGTAGTCACGCATACTATTTGAAAACCCCGAAAGGAGGTGTATTGCTTTATAACACGGGCGATCATATCGATTTGGATGAGATTGATTCTTTAGGTGGCATAGATTTCCAGCTTCTTACACATAGAGATGAATCTTCCCCTTCTCAAAAGATAATTAGGGAAAGGTTTAATTCAAAGTTGGTTTGCTCAGAGTATGAATCATCAGCGATTAGTGAAAATGGTGATGTAGACCTAGCGCTAGAGGAGGGGGATCACAATATCTATGGTATACAGATAGTTGAAACACCCGGTCATACTGGAGGAAGTATAAGCTTTTACTACGAATCCAAACATGGAAATTATTTATTTACTGGCGACACCATTTTTCAGTGGAATTACGGTTGGTCGACATTAGTTATTAGTAGTGCGGGAGGAAGCAATACAGCATTACGAACAAGTTTAACAAGGCTGAAAACCTTTGAGCCAGATATAGTAATGAGTAGTGGTTTTGTCGATGGTTCAGCGCTAGTAAATGTTAAAAAAGGCGAATGGAATCAGGTAATAAATAGCTTAATAGGAAAGGTATAGCAACGAGGATTCTGTAGGGTTAGTTGACGCCAGGTAGAATGGTGTGAGTGATAGCACAGAGAAAGGCGATTTTAGGTAAGCCAAAGGCTGCCATGGTTTCTGATGCACATATGAATAACAGAATGCCAATAAAGGCAATTTCATAGTGATAAGTGTATTGATAAAATCGGTTTTAACGACTTACACCTGCTTAGGATAGATAATGACAAGCCAATCTTTTTTCTGGGATCGTATCGCCAACCACTACGCCAGCCAACCCATTGGGGATGAAGCCTCTTATCAAAAAAAGTTAGATCGTACTCAGGAGTATCTGACCTCTGAGAGTCGCGTGCTTGAATTTGGCTGCGGCACGGGATCCACGGCTATTTATCATTCGCCAAAGGTGGGGCGCATACTTGCTACGGATATATCTGACCAAATGCTCAATATTGCCAGAGGCAAAGCAAAAGAAGCAGCACTGAATAATATTGATTTCGAGCAAAGCTCCTTGTTGACGATTGATAGCCCTAACGAAAGTTGGGATGTTGTTCTGGGTATGAGCATATTGCATTTGTTGTCTGATAAAGATGCACATATTCGTAAAGCTTACGAGCTTCTCAAACCTGGTGGGGTCTTTGTTTCTAGTACCGCCTGTATTGGTGACATGGGAAGTTGGTTTAAATTTGTTGCCCCTGTTTTTAAATGGACACCGTTTCTACCCAGTGTGCAGGTGTTTGGTGTTGAATCGCTGAAACAGAGTTTTACTCAAGCAGGGTTTGCTATTGAATATGAATGGCAGCCTGAACCGAATAGCGCAGTGCTTTTGATAGCCCGAAAGCCTAACGGTTGAAAAAAACCTGAAGAGTAAGGTAGATTTAATAAATTGCTATTGTAGATATATATCTAACGGGGCTTATAGCCGGCCCCGCATAACGATCATAAGTATTTGCTGTTCAAGTACCTTTAGGCGCTCCTCGCGTTTGGCTTTATCCATATCCATGGCATTAAGGATATAGGTGATTAGCAAAGAAAAGATAATGTCAGATTCAAGTGAAAACTCCCCTAGTTTCAACCCTTTTTCAGCTGCGGTCTGTTCCATGTTTTCTGCTAGGTCCTGACGCATAATCGACATGTCACGACGAATGATTTTTCGGTATTCAGGGTTGGGGTTAAACCACTGCATGATGAGTAACCGAAGCGCAGATTCAGATTCATTAATGCTAAGTAGAAACTGCTGAAGCAATTGTTTTAGTGCTTTTGTTAGATTCTCATTCTGCATTTGTTTTCTGGCAGAACGCGCCACGCTTCGCAGGCGAACAAGGCTCTCTTCCACGAGAGCAATGCCCAGCTCATCCATATCGGCAAAGTGATTGTAAATGGAGGGGGCTGCCATTCCGACAGATCTAGCCACTTCTCTTAAGCCAAGCTCACTTGGGCTACGTCCTTCATCTACTAACTGTAAGGCCGCCATCAGGATTCGGTGGCGGGTCTCCTCCTTACGACCTTTTCGGGACTGTGAGGGTTTTGGGGTTTTGAGCTCGGTAACAGCTTTTGAAAGAGTCATAGGGACAACAACCTGCTTTTTATTCAACAAAACAAACAAGTGTTAGTCTACCGTTATCACCCGTGTTGCGCAAATATACGGCGTATTGTGTCTGATATTAGTGGTTGACTTAGTAAGTGCTAGGCATTACTTTAACTAACACTTGTTAGTTAAAGAGGGTTTTATCATGAATTATCTCATTACCGGTGGTACAGGCTTTATCGGTCGCTTTGTTATTGAAAGGCTTCTACATATGCCAGAGGCAAACGTTTACGTTCTAGTGCGCCCTGGTTCGGAAGGCAAGCTGGATAACATTCGTGATTCCTTAGGCGCTAGCAAGGAAAGGCTTTCAGCGCTTTCTGGAGATCTAACAGCGCAGAACCTGGGTATCGCGGAAACAGACATGTTTAAGCTCACGGGGGAAATAGATCATGTTTTCCACCTGGCGGCGATTTACGACCTAAACGCCGAAGCAGAACCGCAGCAAAAGGCCAATGTAGAAGGCACACGCCATGCATTGCAGGCAGCACAAACACTGGACGCTGGTTGTTTTCACCACGTGAGTTCAATCGCCGTGGCAGGCACCTATGCTGGGCGTTTTGATGAATCCATGTTTGAACAAGCCACAGGCCTAGATGACCCTTATTTTATTACCAAACACCAGGCTGAGCGCTGCGTGAGAGAAGAAGCGAAGATACCTTACCGTATCTATCGACCGTCGATGGTGGTGGGGCATTCAAAAACGGGGGAAATGGATAAAATTGATGGCCCTTATTATATGTTTCAGCTATTGGAAACCCTAGGGCGAGCGTTACCAAGTTGGTTGCCTCTTATCGGAATAGAGGGCGGCCAATTTAATATCGTACCTGTGGATTATGTGGCAGAGGCTATGGTGCATATTGCCCATCAACCCGAGCTTGATGGGCAATGTTTCCATTTAACCGATCCTGCCCATTACCGGCTTGGAGAGTTATTTAATCTCATTGCGTCGCAATCCAACAAGCTACCTGGGTTTTCTTGGGAAGTGCCTAACAGTGTCCTCAATTTATTACCTAAAAATGCCATTCCAGCCCTAGCCACACAATCATGGGTTAAGCGCTTTTTAGAGCGTCTTGAAATTGCACCTGGTGCTTTGAGTTACGTGACTTATCCTACGACTTACAGCTGTTCTAACACTCAAATTGCATTAGCGAACAGCACCATAAAGCCACCAGTGTTAGCGGATTACATGCCCGTGTTATGGCGATATTGGAGAGAGTATTTGTCACCGCAAACTAAAAAGGCAGCCAACAGAAAATCTGCTGCTGAGTTATCCAAAGAAAAGGTGCTGTTACGTCGCCCAGAAATTATGCCGTATTTTAAGCGTGCAAAAGATCATTGGACCTGGAATACAAAAAGCATTCTTCAATCCAGAAGCGCGCTAGAGGAACGCGTCAACAATAAGGTTATTTTGCTTACCGGTGCCAGCTCTGGTATTGGTGCAGAAGTGGCGCAACGATTGGCATTCGCGGGTGCAACGGTACTGTTGGTGGCTCGCTCAAAAGATAAGTTAGAAGAACTTGCCGAAGATATTCGAGATCATGGCGGCAATGCGTTTGCGTACCCAACAAACCTCGCCGACGGTGATGACTGCGACCGCGTTTGTCAGTTAGTTACGGAAGAACATGGAGGGGTGGATATTCTGATTAACAATGCAGGGCGATCGATTCGTCGTTCTGTGAAATTCAGTTTTGACCGTTTCCATGATTATGAACGCACCATGCAAATCAATTATTTTGGTTCTATTCGTATGGCGATGAATTTGTTGCCAGGCATGCTGGAGAGAGATGACGGCCATATCGTGAATGTGTCAACGGTTGGTGTACAAGCGAATCCAGCCCGTTTTTCAGCATACTTGGGATCAAAGTGGGCGTTAGAAGGGTGGAGCTGGGCGACAGCAAATGAACTTGCCCATACGGGAGTGACAATTTCAACGATCAACTATCCATTAGTGCGTACACCGATGATAGCTCCCACCAAAATTTATGATTACGTCCCGGTAATGTCACCCGAAAAAGCGGTGGACTGGATGCTGGATATGATTATCACCCGGAACAAACGAAAAATCGGGTCACTGGGAATAGCGGCACTAGGTATGTATTACCTGTTCCCGAAAATTTCAGAGACCGTTGTAAATGCAAGTTATCAAATGGTTTACGAGGCACCGCCTAAATCTGAACTCGAAAAGCGTGAACGTAAAAAGTCAAAAATCCGCCAAGAAGGGAACGTAAAGCCGATATTTAAAAACGTATCTTAGGTGTTGCTACCTTAAGCACGATTATCTTAAAACGTGCAGCTACACCAATCTTGATGAAAACTTTGAGTGATTACATGACAATGTTTAAGAGCAGTAAACTCCAAGCCATCGGAAGCAAAATGGCGGCCGCAGAAGACTATCCTGATTGGATATCTTTAGCAAAAGAGCATGATAATGCATCGGGTAAAGAGAAATGGAAGTCAGCAGAAAACAGCTCGTTATATGACAGTGCGGAAATTCGTATTCGCCATGATAACCTGTGCGGCTTGCTAGAAGATAAAAACCATCATGGCTTGTTGTTTGCGTTAAATGAGGGGATTCACGGTAATGTCGGCGGGATGGGAAGCCCGCGCCTTTATCGTCAAGCTCAATACGGCACCAAGCTGCTTGTGGATGATTATGTCAGTAAAATAGT
>CAJXZM010000256.1 GCA_913063125.1 uncultured Gammaproteobacteria bacterium
ATCGGGAGGATTTCTTTGGCTAAATCTGACATCTGATTCCTAGGCCTGCGGGGCAGGGATTGTCTATAGAGCAACGAGAGAGCAACGAAAATTATTATTCTTCAGGCAAAACTAAAGGGCAAAATACTATCACAATTTCACCCTAGAACCCTATCCAAAGACCCTATTTTTTGTACAAAAAACAAGAGCCTGCCTAATGCAGGTTGTCTTTGTTCATTATTGCAGCAATACCCGTCTCAAAAGGCGCTGTAACAGCCCCTCTTTCAGTGACAATAACGTCAATTAAGTTGCTCGGCGTCACGTCAAATACAGGGTTAATTGCAGCTGTGCCCATTGGAGCAACATCAAATTCAGCAAACCGCGTAACTTCTGATGCCTCACGCTCTTCAATGGGAATATCTTCACCGTCAAATAGGTTCATATCAATCGTTGTAGTGGGGGCAACAACCATCACCTTCACCCCATGATATTGAGCTAATATTGCCAGGCCGTAAGTGCCAATTTTATTCGCTACATCGCCATTAGCGGTGATACGATCTGCGCCAACAATAACCCAACCAATCTGTCCCGTTGCCATTAATTGAGCAGCAGCGCCATCAACATTTAATGTTACCGGGACATTATCCTGCTGCAGTTCCCAACAGGTAAGTCGCGCTCCCTGCAACCAGGGTCGCGTTTCGTCTGCATATACCCCTTCGATGAGGCCTTGAGCATGAGCCGAGCGAATCACCCCTAACGCAGTACCATACCCCGCCGTTGCCAATGCACCCGCATTACAATGGGTCATCACATACGTACCAGCCTCACCTTCAGCGCTAATAACCTCTGCACCTAACTGACCCATCGCGTGATTTGCAGCCAAGTCTGATTCATGAATAGCAAACGCTTCCGCCAACAATACCCCTTCGGGATCAACCCCCTCCTCCGTGCAGTTACAGACTGCAGTTAATCGCTCTAGCGCCCAAAACAAATTCACCGCCGTCGGCCTGGATGCTGCTAACGCATCGATATCAAGTTGAATCAGCCTTAGCCAGTCTGTTGGGCTTTCCTTGAACCGTGCCCGTGCAGCCAAAACAACACCATACGCCGCGGTTATGCCTATAGCTGGAGCGCCTCGAACCACCATATCAGTGATTGAACGAAC
This sequence comes from uncultured Gammaproteobacteria bacterium, assembly GCA_913063125.1. Lineage (GTDB taxonomy): Bacteria > Pseudomonadota > Gammaproteobacteria > Pseudomonadales > Ketobacteraceae > 42-54-T18. The sequence continues at coordinate 1,145 of CAJXZM010000256.1, forward strand.
AACTTGAGATACATGATGATGCTCCACCCAGGAAACCTCTCCTGGCAACACTCGCTGATCCAATAAACGAAGCTGATTATTTTTCCATTCAATCGCTATTACGTTGCTCTCTGCAACAATACCCACATGTCTCATCATAAAATTATTTTTGCCTTTAGCACCGCGTAAGAGATGAATTATATTCTGGCTAAGGTAAGATTGCGCTAACTTTCTGAGCGACGATACAAACCGGGCATCGAGACAAACCATGAATTCCAGCAACACGGCCGACTTAATCATTCACGCTCACTGGGTACTGCCCGTTGATGGACATAGTTCGCCATTAAAAAATCACGCCGTTGTGATCAAGCAGGGGAAAATCATTGATATAATCCCTACCAATGACAACCCTTATCAATGTGACAACGTCATACACCGTCCTGATCACATAATAATGCCAGGCTTAATCAATGCCCATACCCACGCCGCGATGAGTTTATTTCGCGGACTGGCAGATGACCTCCCGTTAATGACCTGGCTAAACGAACACATTTGGCCAGCTGAAGGTCAATGGGTAAACGAAAGCTTTGTTCATGATGGTACACAGCTTGCGATGGCTGAAATGATTCGCGGTGGCACCACCTGTTTTAATGACATGTACTTTTACCCCAATATTGCTGCCCAAGCTGCCAATGAAGCCCATATGCGCGCCTCATTCTCTTTTCCTATCTTGGACTTCCCCAGTGCCTGGGCACAAAACGCCGATGATTATTTGCATAAAGGCTTAGCGCTACACGACACCTATCGCAACCACGAGCTCATTAATATTAATTTTGGACCACACGCGCCTTATACAGTGTCCGATGGGCCCTTGTCTAAAATTGCAACCATCAGCGTTGAAACCGGCATGAGTGTGCAAATCCATTTGCACGAGACAGCCCACGAAGTACAAGAGTCTGAAGAGCAATATGGCCAACGACCATTAGCCCGTATTGAAAAGCTAAAACTGCTTACTCCCCAGCTTCAAGCTGTCCATATGACGCAACTAACGGATGAGGAAATCTCAACACTGGCAATAAACGGCGCCCACGTTATTCATTGCCCGGAAAGCAACTTAAAACTTGCCAGCGGCTTTTGTCCTGTAGCAAAACTTATTGCAGCGGGGGTTAACGTTGCACTGGGTACGGATGGTGCAGCCAGTAATAATGATCTAGATATGTTCAGTGAAATGCGTACCGCAGCGCTATTAGCAAAAGGCGTATCGGGTAACCCGTCGTCTGTTCCTGCCCACGAAGCACTCGAAATGGCCACCATTAATGGCGCACGCGCATTAGGGATCGACCACCTAACAGGTAGCCTTGAAAAAGGCAAAATGGCAGACATAATCGCCATTGAAATGACCGCCCCTGAAACTCAACCATACTACGACCCCGTCTCACAATTGGTGTACTCCACGACCGCCGATAAAGTATCAGACAGCTGGATTGGCGGGCGACAAGTTTTACGCAATAGAGAGCTTACAACACTTGATAGTGATGACATTATAAAGCGCGCAAAAAGCTGGAAAGAAAAAATTGCACAATCTGATACAGAACATTGAAATTCGTTAATGTAAGAGAATCGCTATGAGTACAAATGTTGACCCCGCCGAACTAGCAAAATTCGAATCCGTCGCCGACAAATGGTGGGATAAAAATGGCGAATTCAAACCGCTTCATGAAATCAACCCTCTGCGCCTGGATTACATTAACGAACGTAGTGCTTTGACAGAAAAGCGTATCCTCGACGTTGGCTGTGGCGGAGGTATTCTTAGCGAAGGCCTTGCTCTGCGTGGAGCAGATGTAACCGGTATCGATTTAGCAGAGGCCAACCTTGTTACTGCCCGTCAACATGCAGAAGAAAACGAACTCAACATCAACTATCAAAATATCGCCGTAGAAGAACTAGCAGCAGAACATCCAGGCAGCTTTGATATAATCACCTGTTTAGAAATGCTCGAACACGTACCAGACCCAGCGTCCATTGTTCAAGCTTGCGCGACACTCGTAAAACCCGGTGGCCATATTTTCTTCTCTACAATCAATCGTAATCCAAAGTCCTACTTATTTGCCATTGTAGGCGCAGAATACCTACTAAATTTGGTTCCCCGTGGCACCCATGAATATATGCGTTTTATCAAACCCTCTGAATTGGGGTTATGGGCACGACAAGCAAACTTACGAGTAAATGATGTCAGCGGCATGAGCTACAACCCACTAACAAACGTCGCAACCATTGGCGACGACTCCGGCGTTAATTATTTCATGCATGCCCAGGCTGCTGAAGAATGAACAGTGTTTCGACAGGCCCCATCGAAGCCGTATTATTTGACCTAGATGGCACCTTAATCGACACCGCCCCGGACTTTGTACGAGTTGTCAACTTACTCCGACAAGAAGACAATCTTCCGCCATTAGCAGCTCCCTTAGTGCGAGCCCAAGTATCTAATGGTGCTCGCGCCCTTATCACTCTCGCGTTTGATTTAAAAGAAGGCGAAGCCGGCTTTACAGAGAAACTGCAACAACTCCTTGATCTTTACCTTAGCAACCTTGCTGAGGAATCTTCATTATTTGATGGATTGGATGAGCTTTTACATGTACTTGAACAACAAAACATTCCGTGGGGTATCGTCACTAATAAACCAAGGCTTTACACGGAGCCTTTATTAGAAGGGCTAAACTTAGCTGAACGCTGCTCCATCGTTATCTGCCCTGATGATGTCACCCATAAAAAGCCTCACCCAGAGCCATTATTAATGGCTTGCAAAGCCATTAATGCCAACCCTAATAAAACACTCTATGTGGGGGATCATATTCGGGATATTGCCTCAGGAAACAGTGCCAAAAACAGTACCATTGCGGTATCGTGGGGGTATATAGATGAAGGTGAAGACGTAAACCTCTGGAACGCAGATCACATTATTCACACCAGCGAAGAACTACTCCAGTTGCTAGTCAATACCTACAATGTTTGCCCAGCCGGAGAAAACAAACATGCATAATTACCAAGCCCCTGAAGGCCTATTAACAGACAAAGTCATTCTAATCACAGGGGCGGGCGACGGCATAGGTAAAGAAGCCGCCCTCAGTTGCGCAAAGCTTGGCGCAACCGTTGTATTGCTAGGGCGCAGCCAAGAGAAGCTGGATGATGTTTATGACTTGATTGAATCTGCCGGTGGTCCACAGCCCGCCATTGTTCCGCTTAACTTGGAATCCGCCGTAGAGTTAGAGTATCAACAACTGGCGTCTACCCTTGAGAATGAATTTGGCCGACTAGATGGCCTACTCCTTAACGCCGCCATGCTTGGTAGCATCACCCCCATTGGCAACTACCCCGTTGAAGAGTGGGAGCGCGTCATGCAAGTGAACGTAAACTCTCAGTTTGCAATCACTAAAGCACTATTGCCGCTGCTTAACGCCGCCGATGCCGGCTCCATTATTTTCACCACATCATCAGTCGGTCGAAAAGGGCGTGCTCACTGGGGGGCGTATGGCGTATCTAAGTTCGCAGTAGAAGGGCTTATGCAAACCCTTGCGGACGAACTGGAAAACACCAGCTCCATACGTGTGAACTGTATTAACCCAGGTGCAACCCGTACCACGATGCGTGGCAATGCCTATCCGGGAGAAGACCCGGCAACAGTTTGCCACCCCAAAGACATTATGGGCCTTTATCACTACTTACTGGGCAAAGACAGCGTAGATGTTCGTGGACAGTCCTTAGATGCACAGCCTAAATAGTAACCAACCCTCTCGCTGTCTTCGCGAAACCCGGTGAAACGGGTTTTTGACGCGTATTTTCAAAAAAAACCTCTCTTTTGTGTCAGAAATTAACCGCGACAAAAAAACGCCTTAAAAAAACTCGCTTCCGCCAAAGTATGTAACATACTGAATACCGTTGTAATTATTAGATTTTGGGGAAATTTAATAAAATTGTACAAAATTGGCACGATCTTCGCTCTATCATAGGGAAATGGTAGAAAACGTTACGAATTTCGCGACATTCTTGAGTAATCAAGAACAATTAACAGGAGTTGTTGAACATGGCCGCACCAATGACCGCAAGAATACTGGACTTTGACACAAGTAAGCTGACCGACGCTTACAGTCGAAATCCATCGAAAAAAACGGACCCACGAAGATCCGTAAGCCGGCTAATTACACACCTCAGCACAGTGCTTCAAACCAGCATTGAATTGGCAGAAATCCTTCATATTTTTAATGATGAAGTTAGACAAATTGTTCCCTTTGACGGCATTGCTTATCAACATCAGGCAAGTCGCTATGAATATGCCATCGGAAAATCCAACGGCCATTCCAGTAGCTACCGTCTACAAACGCCGGATGATTTTTTAGGGGAACTAAGTTTTCACCGCAGCAAAGCACGCTTCACCGAAACAGAACTCGAAACCATCGAGCGGCTTATCGTCTCGCTTATCTATCCCCTACGAAATGGCTTACGCTACCAAGAAGCCGTTAAATCTGCGTTAACCGATGCGCTTACTGGTGCAGGCAATCGTATCAGCATGGAAAACGTAATGGCTCGAGAACTAGGCCTTGCATCCCGCTATCAACAGCCATTATCCGTGTTGATGTTAGATCTAGATTATTTTAAAAATGTAAATGATCAACACGGCCACGCAACGGGTGATTATGTTCTTAAATCCGTGGTGCATAGCTTACAAGCTGCCAGTCGATGCGCCGACATGACCTTTCGCTATGGCGGTGAAGAGTTTGTGATATTGCTTAACAAAACCGACATAGCAGGTGCTCAGATCACTGCTGAGCGATTACGCTCCACTATTGAAAACCTTTCGTTTAATTTTGAAGGTAACAATATCCCCGTCACCATTAGTATTGGTGCAGCAACATTACGAATAGGGGAATCAAAAGAAGAATTATTGATGCGCGCGGATAAAGCGCTGTATGGCTCAAAAGAAAAGGGAAGAAACTGCATAACCCATGCAGAAGAATTGCCTAACATTACTCATGCACATTAAAATGAGCATGGAGAAGAAATTGCGTTATACGAGTACAGGGAACTTACCCACGTACTCGTATAACCTATTTTTGTATTCGTTTTATTTATCGCGTGGCCGACGCAAATATCCACCGCGCTGCTTTGTCACTTTCTCATTAGTACGATCAGCACGCATCTTGGCCCGCCCATAAAGCCCTGTTCGCTTCTTCAAACCAACACCACATAAACGCGCCAGGGCATCAATTTCATCTTTTGAGAGCTCTACACACTTGCCCGTTTGCATCCCACGAGGTAGCGTGGCACTGCCATAACGCACACGAATCAAACGGCTAACTTGAATATCCTGAGACTCCCATAAACGCCTAACTTCACGCTTACGACCTTCACCAATAAGCACATGATACCAGTGATTGTAGCCTTCACCGCCACTATCAACGATGTCATCAAAACGCGCCTCGCCATCGTCCAACATCACACCCGTCCGAAGATTTTCCAACGCATCTTTACTGACTTCACCACGCACCCGCACCGCGTATTCTCGTTCCACTTGAGATGAAGGGTGCATCAATTGGTTCGCTAACTCACCATCAGTGGTAAACAACAACAAACCTTGTGTATTGATATCCAAACGACCTACTGCAACCCAGCGCTCACCTTGTAATTGGGGCAGACGGTCAAATACTGTGGGACGACCTTCGGGGTCAGTTCGGGTACATACTTGACCTTCAGGTTTGTTATAAACAATCACGCGACGAAGGGTTTCTGCCTCTGCCTCAAAACGTATGATTCTCCCATCAACACGTAGCGTTTCATTCTCACCAATGCGGTCACCTAGCTTAGAAACGTTGCCATTGATGCTAACGCGGCCTTCGCTAATCCATTTCTCCATCGCGCGACGAGAGCCAAGCCCTACCCGTGCCATTACTTTTTGCAGTTTTTCAGTAGTCATTGTATTTTTGCCCTTCTGCCACGGAAATAACGCATTAGCGATTAACCGTTACGGCAGTAGATATATTCAGAATCGCGTAGAATACCACCAGAG
>CAJXZM010000257.1 GCA_913063125.1 uncultured Gammaproteobacteria bacterium
ATTTTTGATCGCGATAGTCAGTTTCTATGCCTTTTTCCAAAATGACATCAATACCCAAAATATTGGCATCAAACAGCTCAAGAACGTTTTTAAAGAGTTCTTGATTCACGGAGGGAAGCGTTTGTTTATCGATGGTTCGTACAACACCTCCGGGAGCTAAGGATATTCGGTAAAACAGCGTAATAATTTCACCTTTTGCAGGCACACTTTTCAATGTGAGCTTTTGCTTTTTCAAAAAACGCTGTGTAACAGAGCCTTTCTGCAATGGGTGAATGCATGGGTATAGCCCCATTTCTTCTCGAATAGAGTTTTCCGCGTCAATAAGTGTGTTAATTGTGTCTGTACCATTGCCTTCAACAAAAGGGGAGTAGCGTTGTAGTACTGACATGATTTGCCCTTCTGCTACAACAACACGGTAATTGTTACCTTCTAGGTATTGCTCAATAACGGTGGAAGGCCACCATAATTTAGCCAAGAAGATAGCTCTCCATAATTCTTTAAAATTACGAATAGGAAAATGACTGCCGCGGGAAAAACCGCTAACGTTGGGTTTGATGACTAAGGGAAAGCCATAAGTCTTTGCAAAAACGATAGCTTTTAATGGGTTAATGAAAATCATACCGTTTGCATGAGGGATATTACCTTCAGCAAATACGGCGCGTGCCTGTTTTTTGGAGCGACAGCTTTTTCTGACGTCTAGGCTGTTGTAGCTGCTGCAACCATCCATAAAACGTTTGCTGATCCATTGGTATACGGTTTTCTTAAACGTGCTCATTGTTCGTTCTCATTTTGTTAGCCAATTTTAAGCGATGGGCTGATTTTAATTTAGTGAAAAAAATAGATTTTTTTGGATGTGATGTAGGAATTGTTTTTGATATGGCTGCTAGGTGCCACATCGCCTGTAAGCTAAAGCGGTTCTTTTCACGCCAGGTTCGGTTGTGAGATAACAGCATCAGAGGCATTGGGTAGAGCAAATTAATTTCGATAATATGGAACTCGCCCTTTATCATCGCCTCTATTGAGTTCGCTCGTAATCCAACTCTTGATAAGCGAAAATTTCCGATTTGAGATAAGTGGTACCAGAGCTGTTTAATCTGCTTGGGTGTGAGTTCTGGTGTCAGGTCTTTGTAAGATGTTGCTGTATTGTAGATGCCGTTAATGGGATACAGGTCTTCACTATTGTTCAGCGTTTCTGTTACGGAGATAACGGCGGGTTGATTGTTCTTTTGCGATGAGCTCTTTTGTGGTGAAGGGATAACGAACACCTCAAATTCTCGCTTTCCAGAGGCTGCTTGTTGAATAAGGTAATTGCCTGTTGAGTCTTTTCGGTTAGACCTGATGGTATTTAATGCTTGTGAATTATCAGCCCGCTGGATTCCAAAGGAGTTTTGTCCCCACTCTGGTTTGACGAAAACCGGGTATTGGGGAGGTTGGTAGCCCCCGAGATCTAACGACTGTGGTAATTTCCAAGCTTCAGGAATAAGTAGATCGGTATCTAACTTAGAAAAAATGCCACGTTGTTCGTTAAAATAAGGAGCGTTTAGCTGGAAGTATTTCCACGGCGCGACACGTTGCCAGATGCAAAATAGAATGTACGCTAATACTTGGTAGATACGAATTATCATAATAAAGCCATGTACCTTAATACAGTTTATTGGGTGCGATAACCTGGGTCGATGCAGAGAGTAAACTTCTTACACTTAATTTCTGCTTTTCCACTTTCATATCAGATATCGCACGATATTGAAGTATGTAACGCTATATTGACTTACTTTTGAGTGCCATTTGAGGATTTCCATGTGAGAAAGTTCATTACAAACAATCCACCACCTAATACTAAAATAGACACTGCGGCATAAAATAGCGAACCATGGTCACTTTTACCTTCATGCATCACTTCAATGCCTAGAGGTGTAAATAGGTGGAAAAACACAGCGCCAGTCATTACACCAGAGGCCATTACCCCTCCAATTGCATGAATAAGGTGTTGAGACGGGGTAGAGGACATCACGTTTGTTTTCTTCAATGCCCAAAATACTGCTGGGCTGAGTAAAATGATGGTTGTGATTAGCTCTACAGTGCCAACGGCATAAGCACCATATTGAATAAATCCGTTGCCAACGCCATCACCGAGAATGCCCTTCATCCAGCTGCCAATAGTGCCGAAGATATGTTGTGTGTCGGGATGCCCGGTAAATTTATAAGGTAAAGAAGACAAGAAGACCTTTGCTGTCCAAAGAACAATAAGCCAGCTGATGATGTTTACGATGCGAGGTTTCATAGTACGTGCTCAAATTATGGTGTTTTAAAGGGTGTTGTTTCTGGCAAAAAAGTTAAGTGTTAGTTTACCTAAGGGCAAATTACTTAATAACATTAGGCCAGTTGTTGTTGGCTTTAATAATGAGGGCATCTTTGTCACTGAACCATTTTTTGCGAATGTCTGCGTCATAATTTAGGTATAGCTTATCTTGATGAACGGCCCATTGAAGAGGATCTGCTTTTGCTGTGTCGTTGTTTGCAACAGCCCAGGCGCAATAACCGCCGTATTGTGGTGCGTATTTTTCTGGGTCAGCTTTAAACATTTCAAGGTTTGCTTTGCTGCTAAAGAGCCAGTCTGCGCCTTTATATTGCGTGGAATACGAACTGTTGCCTTTGACGGGTTTGTTCTGAGTAAAGTAAGCCACTGTGTCGTACCCCGATACTGCGGTATCACTAAAAAAAGCAGTATAGATAGGGGATTGAGCGAATGAATGTGAGGAAAACAAGGTTGTTAGCACAAGTAATGCAGCGGTTAAAAGTTGTCTCGGTTTCATTGCTTTGGTAATCGTTATGGCGTTCATAGGTCGTCCCGGGGTGTGTAAATGCTTGTTTTCGATAAGTTGAAGATAGTATAGGGCTTAAATATCACATCGTTATTCCGAAGTTATAACGAATTTGTAAATTCATAGTTGTTGTTGCTTAAAAAGAAGGGGAGGGAGGGTGTCATATGAAGGGAAGACTAGCAATAAAAAAGCAGAGCCGCATTAGAATCGACTCTGCTTTTTATGTTGAGGGTGAGCACAAGGCTATGTATTCAGAGGGGGAGACGTACGTGTTACTTCACAGGGTGTTATTTTATCAAATAACCACCATCCACATTAAGGGATGTACCTGTTGTATAGCTAGATGCATCTGATGCGAGGTAAAGCACGGCTCCGGCCATTTCATCAGGCTCAGCTACGCGGTTAAGTGGTACATGTGTTAGCACCTGCTTTAATATGGCATCGTTCTTAACCAGGGTGGCGGCAAATTTGGTATCTGTAGCGCCAGGAAGCAGAGCATTAACCCGTATATTCAGACCTGCACATTCTGCTGCGAACGCCTTAGTCATGGATATCACCGCTGCCTTGGTAATGGAGTAGATACCTTGCATAGCACCGGGGATAACACCATTGATGGATGCAACGTTAATGATGCTACCCCCTCCATTGTCACGCATTAGCTTTGCCCCTTCGATCGACATAAAGAAATACCCGCGAATGTTAACATCAACGGTCTTTTGAAACGCCCCAAGGTCGGTATCAAGGATATGTCCAAAGTAGGGGTTAGTGGCTGCGTTATTCACAAGAATATCAAGCTTGCCGTGTTTTTCTTTTATGGCAGAAAAAATCCCTGAGATCTGTTCCATGTCACCAATATGGCAAGCCATGGCTTCTGCACTGCCGCCTTCTGCGGTAATGGCGTCAGCAACGATTTGGCAACCTTCGATTTTTCGACTTGAGATAATTACGTGAGCACCGCTAGCCGCTAGGGTTTTGGCAATGGACTCACCGATGCCACGGCTGGCGCCGGTAACCAGGGCAATGCGTCCAGATAAATCAAATAAGTTACTCATGGTAGTGCTCTCCTAACGGTAGGTGACATGGGGGCTATTCATCGATGATTGTAAGTGGGTGTAGTTATTGTAATAATTCAGGTTGATACCGCTGCTGTTGTATAAGAAGTGGGTGACAGAGCAGTTAACCATTGACCAGTTAAGGATTTGTACGTTGGCATCGGGGACATCTAGATGTTGTTGTACATTGCTGGAAATCGGGCCGCCTGATGTGAATACAGCAATGTTTTGTGATGCTTTTGCGTTAGCGGCTACGGTATCTAACCCTCGTTTACAGCGGGTCTTAAATTGCTCCCAGCTCTCGGGGTAGTCTTCGTTATATTCTCCGGATATCCACCGCTCAAGAGCTTTTGCAAAAAATTCTTGAAACGCATTTTTGGGGTTGGGTTGAGAGGCAAGATATTGGGCTAATACAACTTTGTCTTTAAATTCCGGCTTATGTGTATGGAATACGTGCTCATGGTCGTACTCATTAAAGTCTTCTAGCGTAATTAGGTTGCTGTCGGGTGTATCCATTGCTTCTAAGCATGCGCTAGCCGTTTGTTGGTGTCTTTTCATTGCACCGGTATAAACCGTGTCAAAATTAAGTCCGGTGCGTTTGAAGTGTTTTCCGAGCATGCTGGATTGCTCCACACCTAATGACGACAAGTTGTCGTAATCATTTTGGCCGAATGATGCTTGGCCGTGACGGATAAGGTAAATTGAACCCATTACTGGGGGCTCCTGTTGTTAATCATCAATAATGCCCAAACATAGCTTTTCTAGGTGTGCCACCATCATAAAGAAGCTGGCAAAACGTTTATCTTTGGTTTGGCCGTGATGAAAGCGATAATAAATCTGTTGGATGATTCCTGCTAAACGGAACAGACCGTAAATTCTATAAAACGTAAAGTCTTCACAGTTGATGTTCATTTTTTTGCAATAATAATCCACCACTTCATCTCGTGTCATCATGCCGTCAAGGTGGGTGGGTTGGCGACGTGTCATTTGCATAACGGGGTCATCATCAGCTTGAATCCAGTAGGCTAAACTGTTGCCAAGATCCATTAAGGGATCACCAAGAGTGGCCATCTCCCAATCCAGCACGCCGGTAACTTCTGTTGGGTTTTCTGGGTTTAATACCACATTGTCAAAGCGAAAGTCGTTGTGGATGACACAAACCTTCACTTGCTCTGGCATGTTGTTATGAAGCCAGTCCATGACTTTTTCAAAATCAGGAACGTTATCGGTTTTTGCATTTCGATACCGTTTTGACCAACCCTCTATTTGGCGAGGGATATAACCTTCGCCTTTGCCCAAATCACTTAAGCCTGCGGCATCGTAGTTTACTTGATGCAGTTCAATGAGTTTGTCGACAACATTTGTGCACAGGTCGGTGATTTGCTCTTTATTTAATGGTAAATCTTTGGGTAGTTCTGAGCGGGGGATAATGCCTACGAGCCGTTCCATGAGGTAAAAGTCACAACCAATAACCGCGGAGTCTTCACAGAACGCTATCATGTTGGGGACATAGGGGTAATGAGGTTTTAGCTGGTTCATTACACGGTATTCGCGTCCCATATCATGGGCGGATTTTGCAATAGTACCAAAAGGGGGGCGACGCAAAATAAGGTCTTTATTGTCGAAGGATAATGCATAGGTGAGGTTTGATGCACCTCCGGGGAATTGTGTGATGTTAATCTCACCACTAAGGTCATCAATATGTTGTTTGACGAAGGTTTCGATTTTTGTCGCATCGAGTTCTTCACCATCTCTGATATTGCCAGCTTGATCTATGACTGTCATATTGATGCGCCTCGTGCTGCTTTTTCACGTTTATATTTGGTTTTTTGACCCATGATGCCGAAGGTGCGCTGGTAAAAAAATGGAAGGTAACGTTTCATCAACCATAAGGTTTTATAGGTTCGATGAGGAAGTATCCAAAATTGCTTCTTCTGCACTGCGGTAAAAATGATTTCTGCAATATCATCAGCATCAATTTTAGATGTTGATAACAAACGGTCGATGAGCTCTTGCGCTCCGGCATCTGGAGAACGCGCTGACTTGGCTAAATTGGTTTGAAAAAAACCGGGGCATACAACACTGGTGTGTATGTTGTAAGGCTCAAGCTCAAACCTTAGGGTTTCCGACAGAGCAACGGTGGCAGCTTTGGTTGCGTTATAGCTACCCATTTCCGGGGTGTAAATTAACCCCGCCATAGAGGCAATGTTAACAATATGACCGTGGCCTTGTTGTTTGAATAACGAGGTGAATTGTTTACAACCGCGAACAACACCCATTAGATTGATATCGATTACCCATTGCCAATCTGCTAATGGTGCGTTGTCCATTGTGCCGTGAGTAGCCACGCCGGCATTGTTGACAATAATTTCTAACCCGCCCCAGCGATCGATAATCTGATCATGCAGATTAATAATATCTGAGTCGCTGGTGACGTCGCAGTGGCAGAAAAAACTATCCCTTCCTAGCGCTTTTATTTGCGAGACTACGTGTTGGCCGTCATCGTCTTGGATGTCTGCCACTGCCACATTCCAGCCTGCCTTGGCATAATGTAAGGCAATGGCTTTTCCTAACCCACTAGCCGCACCGGTGATAGCGATGCGTTTTTTTTCTGATGTTTTTTTTTGCATGATTTAATATTTCTTAAGTTCTAATTTTGCGATCAACCCACGATGCACTTCATCAGGCCCATCTGCAAGGCGTAATACTCGCATATATGCGTACAAAGCTGTTAGAGGGTAGTCGTTAGACATGCCTCCACCACCGTGCATCTGAATGGCATCATCAATGATTTGTAGCGCCATATTGGGTGCTACCACTTTAATTTGGGATATTTCACTCATGGCACCAAATACGCCAACGGTATCCATTAGATATGCGGCTTTAAGGGTGAGTAAACGTGATTGTTCAATAGCGATTCTTGCGTCGGCAATTTTGTCGCGATTCCCCCCAAGATTTACAATAGGTTTGCCAAAAGCAATACGGCTTGTGCTGCGTTTTATCATCAGCTCTAACGCCTCTTCTGCAGCGCCGATAGCACGCATACAATGATGGATTCGGCCTGGCCCGAGTCTACCTTGGGCAACTTCAAACCCTCTTCCTGCACC
>CAJXZM010000258.1 GCA_913063125.1 uncultured Gammaproteobacteria bacterium
TAGGAGGGGTAGCTCTTGCCGTGGCTTGTTTGCACCGCGGAATTCCCTTTACTCTTTATGAGCGTGATAGCGGTTTCGATGCACGATCTCAGGGTTATGGGCTCACTTTGCAACAGGCGAGTAGAGCGATCGAGGGATTGGGGGTTTTCTCGTTAGAAGAGGGAGTGATTTCAACCAGGCATGTGGTTCATACTACGGAAGGAAAAGTGATCGGTGAATGGGGAATCAGAGACTTGGAACAGTCAGGTGCGAAAACGGTACCGAAGCGCACCAATGTGCATATTGCTAGGCAGTCTTTACGCTTAGCTTTGCTTGAGCGGCTAGGTGGGCATGGGGCGGTGCAGTGGGGGCATCGGCTGGTGGGTCTTAAAGAATGTGAGGGTGAAGGTGTTGAGTTAAGCTTTCAGGTTGAAGGTGAAAATAAGGGTGCGGTGAAGAGCGCCTATGCGGATCTTGTGGTGGGGGCCGATGGCATTCGTAGTTCGGTACGGAGGTTGTTGATTGGTGAAGATGCCTCCCCATTATGTTATTTAGGTTGCATTGTTATTTTGGGAATTTGTTCTTTGGCCGACCTTGAAGGAGAAGCTGGCGAAAGTCTTGATAGCCCTTTGCTGGACTCGGCCACGGTATTCCAAACCGCTAATGGAAATGAACGGATTTATATGATGCCTTATGCGTCAAACTCGGTGATGTGGCAGCTTAGCTTTCCAATGTCAGAAAAAGAGGCTTCTTTCTTGAGTGCTCAAGGAGCTCAAGCACTTAAGGAGGAAGCGTGTCGTCGATGTCAGTGGCACCATCCCATTCCCCAGATTTTGAAGGCGACGCTGGAGGCTCAGGTTTCTGGTTATCCCGTGTATGATCGAGCACCTCTCGAGCCAGAATTGCTGGAGAAAGGGGTTCAAATGACCCTGATCGGAGATGCGGCGCACCCTATGAGTCCATTCAAAGGGCAGGGAGCGAATCAAGCTCTGCTAGATGCTCTGGCACTGGCTAGGGGGATCAGAAAAGGGTGTAGACCTTTATCTCAGTGGAGGGAGGTTGGCGTGAGGGAAAGTGTGTTAACGGAATTTGAATCAGAAATGTTGGAACGCAGTGCTACGAAAGTGAGGGGTTCCGCAGAGGCTGCAGAGTTCCTGCATTCCGACATCGTGCTTCATAAGGGCGATGAACCGAGAGGACGTTGTCTACAGAGAAAAGGAAAGTGAATAAAATAAAGATTAACATGACGTTACGCTTTCCGTTTCTAGCTGCGAAGGTGGCCTAAGGGAGAAATATGACGGGTTATATTATGGCACGTAGTCTAGGTTTTGCCGTTCCTGACAATGGGGCTATATTAAATGCTTAGTAAATTAGAGTCTATTCCGGTCGTGTATTGTGATTAATTCTTCTATTATAAGTATCATTTTTATCCAGGACATTTAGTTTGAGTCTTCATCACCATGTTAGCGTGAAGTATATTGAATGGTCCATCCATAGAATGCAGGGGTTGCAGTTTCACCATGACCAATTATGACAAACCAAAAAAAATTCACGCATTTGACGCAAAATATGATGCACAAAAAATTGCCTTTGCCCCGGTTGCCTTTCAGGCTGCCCGCTGTTTAATCAAATTTGATATATTAAGACACATTGATAACGCGGGTGAGGAGGGCGTAGATTTACAAACGTTGGTGAGTAAATGCACTATCAGTGAGTACGGGATTCATGTGTTAGTGGATATGGGCATGAGTATGCACTTAATCTGGCAGCAGCAGGGTCGTTACATATTGGATAAAACCGGCCATTTTTTGCTCCATGATGCTATGGCACAACGTAACCTCAATTTTGTCCACGATGTCTGTTATGAAGGTCTGTATAAACTAGAAGAATCCATAGCAAATGGCAAACCAGAAGGTTTGCAAGTGTTTGGCGATTGGGCAACGATTTACCCTGGTTTAAAAGATCTGCCGGAAGCCGCAAAACAAAGTTGGTTTGAATTTGACCATTATTATTCAGACCATGCTTTTCCCCAGACCTTGCCGTTAATCTTTGAATTTAACCCCAAACATATATTGGACGTAGGTGGTAATACCGGCAAATGGGCACTGAAATGCACTGAGTTCAATGACGACGTCCATGTTACCATCATGGATTTGCCTGGCCAGCTGGCAGAAGCTAAGAAAAATGCAGAAAAAGCCGGTGTAGCTGACCGCGTCAATGGTTTTGAAATTAATTTACTTGATGAAAATCAAGGTTTTTATCAAGGTGCTGATACCATCTGGATGAGCCAGTTTCTTGATTGTTTTAGTAAAGATGAAATCCTAAGCATCTTAAAGCGGGCTGTCAAAGTGATGGATGGTAGTGCCCGGCTGTTTATACTCGAAACATTCTGGGACAGGCAGCCGTTTGAAGCTGGCTCCTATTGTGTTAATGCAACCTCGCTTTATTTTACCGCAATGGCTAACGGTAATAGTCGTATGTACCACTCTAAAGATATGATTAAACTCGTACAAGAAGCGGGTTTATATATAGAACAGGATACCGATGACCTAGGTTTGGGCCACACATTATTAAATTGTCGCCTAAAACCTGCGCAGTGATTCACAGTGGGTAGCCCGAATATCTAAATCGTAGTTCCCCACACTGCTCCGTCTTAAGCGTTTAAGCTTCAATCAAACAAAATGCCATTACCTAACAGGTAATGGCATTTTGTTTGATTGAAGCTAGGATAGGCGTAATGTATTAGTGGATGCTCTACGAACATCGTGGAGATACGGCTACTCGAAAAGTGGGGAGTTAGACTATGGATAAGCGCAGTACGGTATCAGCGGAGTTACAGTATGCGGCTATACAGCCGGATTTTCATCAAATCGAAGATGCAACCATTGCTGTCAGAGTGGTAGGAAAGGGGCCCGCTTTAGTATTGATACATGGGTACCCGGTTAGTGGATATACCTGGCGTAAATTATTGCCGACGTTAGCCAAGAGCTTTACTTGTTATGTGATTGACTTGCCTGGGTTAGGGGATAGTGGTTGGACGCCAGAGACGGACTTTAGCTTTACAGCACAAGCTCGCCGTTTAGACCTGCTTGTTCGCAAGTTGGGGTTAAAAGATATCGCCATTATTGCACATGATACCGGTGCCACCATTGCTAGAATGGTGGCCTTGTTACAGCAAAAAAATGTTAATAAACTCGTTATTATCAACACGGAAATTCCTGGTCATCGTCCGCCTTGGGTTCAGTTTTACCAATTTATGGCATCGCTCCCTTTCTCTCGACCTTTTTTTAAGGCCTTCTTAAATACTCCTATGTTTGTGCGTTCGCCGCTAGGGTTAGGCCAGTTTTATTCGGATCGATCCTTGTTTGATTCTCCCGGATACATGGCGCCATATATTGATCCGTTAGTGAATGATCCTCGCCGACTAAAAGGCGCGTTGAGTTATCTTAAAGGCATTGAGTGGAGCGTTGTGGATGCGTTGGAAGAGCGGCATAGGGACATTAGCGCAGAGGTGCTGTTTCTTTGGGGAGAGGATGACAAAACGTTTCCGGTTAACTTAGCTGAAGAAATGTGCAGCCAGTTTAAGCGTGAGCCCATTTTTGTTCGGTTGCCTTCATCATCTCTGATGCCTCAAGAAGAAAAGCCTGGGGAGGCGCTTAAACATTTGCTGCCTTTTTTATCCAGAACGGCCTAACTTAATGGCATTGTTAATTGTGCGTATTGAGGTAGTTTTTCACCTGTTCAAATCCCTCAGAATAGGTAACGCGAGGTTGGTAATCTAAAAGCTCTATGGCTTTATCGATAGGGATTATTGTTTCTGCCTTAACAAGGTTTAAAGCCTCCCTTGTTAAGGGCGGGCGTTTTTTTAGGTTTAACAGGTGCCAGGTTTTTTCGATGACGCCACTTAACGGTTTTAACAACCATAGTGGCGCGCTTTTGGGCGCTGGTAAATCTAAGGTATCTGCTAGATCTGACATGTAGGTATGCCAGCTAGTGGTATTTCCATCCCCTCCGTTAAACACCTGCCCTAATGCGGCATCTTTGATGGCTGCTAAAAGTAACAGTTGAACCACGTTATCAACGTGAACTAATGCAGCGTTAAAATCACCACCATCAATTAACACCGGTGATCCCGTTCTTAACGTATCCACTACATCGTGAACCCAAGGTTTAGATCCGGGGCCATATACGTTGGCTGGGCGTACGATGGATAAGGCTAAATTTTTGTTGTTGTAATAATCCCATGCCAGTGTTTCTTGTTTTTGTTTGCAATAACTGTAGGGGCCAATGGGATTGCCCCACGTTTTATCTTCTGTGCATGGGCCTGATGATAGTTTGTCGGCATAAACTACAATGGATGATGATAAAACAACACGGGTATTATTTTTCAGTGCCGCATCAAAGAGTAATCGGCTACCATCAACGGTGACTTTTTCATGTTGGGGTAACGGTATCCAATCACCAACCATTGCAGCGAGGTGAATAACGGTTCCTGCGCCGGTCATGGCTCTTTTAACATCGGCTTGGCGGCTGATGTTGCCATCAATATAAGTGACCTTGTTTTTCCATTCGGTTGGCATAGTTAACCCAGGCAGATCAAAAGCAATAACCTCGGTTGCACCTAATTCAAGTAATGCATCGATTGTTCTACGACCAATAAAACCAAGGGCACCGGTAACAACCACGGGTTGTTTGAGTTGTTCGATCTGCAAAGTGTTATTCATCGTCCTGCCCTTTTTTAATTCTTTAATGGTTCACTCTACCTAGAATAGCAAACGCTGCATATACTGATGTGACAATTTTTAATTTTGAACTGGTTGACGCATAGAATGGAGAGCTGAGTCGTGAGAGTTTTTAGTTGGTTAAGGAATGGTGTGTTTGTTTTTTGTGCGGTTATATTGCTTGTGTTGTCAGGTTGTAGTGGGTTGCAATCACGGGATGCCAACGTTTATGCGGCGTACAGTTTGCTGGCCCCTTCTGAGGATGGTGGTACGATCCTTTATGCTCGAGTTATTGTTGATGGTGTGGAGGTACCTTGTCCCGTACTGACAGGTAATGATGATACTGAAATAACAATGTCAGTTAGAGGTTATCATCCCGATAACAACACGGCTTCGGAAAACTTTCCTGTTACCACCTGCGAAGCGGTTATTTCTCCTGGGGTTTCGTATGCTGTTTCTTCAAGCACAATAACGATAGATGCCATTACGCTGAACCCTTCTTCAGTGCTTGTTTATGGTGATACGGGTTGTAAGTCTTCTGATTGTAAGGACGGTAAAGCTGCGAAGCCTTTTGATGTGCTGGCACAGCAAGGTGTTGATACAGGTGCGGACCTAATTTTACATATGGGGGATTACAATTATCGTGGAACCTCAGGAAGTATTCGGAAAAAGCCCAAAAAGATTTATGCTTATGATGCCGGGGACGGTGGGTTTGATGGGGCGGCGTGTGGTTTTGTTGGAAGTGATTATTACAGCCAAAACGCTAGTGATAGCCCTAAACCCGGCCGTTGGGAATACTGGCGTGATGATTTCTTTAAGCCGGCAAAAGAACTTCTGCCAACGGCCCCTTGGGTTTTTAGCAGAGGTAATCATGAACTTTGCAGTCGGGCTGGTAAGGGGTGGTTTTATTTTCTCGGGCCAGGTTCTTCTCTTGAAGGGGGTGTTCCACAGCTAACGTGTCCTGATCAAGGAGAGTTGGAGTTTCCGCCGAAAGGGGCAAAAAATCATATTGTTATGATTCCGCCCTATACATTGGCACTTGAGCCACTGAAGTTATGGGTAGTTGATAGCGCCAATGCATGTGATGCAAGTGCAGGTAATTCGTTGACTGCGCAATATACTATGCAATTTGAACAACTGTATGATCAGGAGGGAAAGGGGGGAGTTCATAGTAAACCCATCTGGATGGTGACACATCGGCCATTATGGGGAGGAGCAGTTAAAAAAATGAAGAAATCTTCTTTGTTATCCGCGTCAGCAGAACCTAACATTGTTCCCTTTAATATTATGATGCAGAAGGCGTTAAGTAATACCCCCGCAGCGCGTTTACCTGATTCAGTGAAACTTATATTGTCTGGGCACAAACACCTCTTTCAATCCGTAAATTTTCTTGAAAGTAAAACGGATCGGCCACCACAAATTATTATTGGCAATAGCGGTGTTTCACTCAATAAGTCACCCGAAGGAACATATAAAACCATTATTGATGGTGAAGAAAGTAGTTTGCATCAGTTTAGTAGATATGGTTTTTTAAATATTACGTTAAATGCCGGCGATTCGTGGCATGGGGATATTTTGAATAAATCAGGTCGTTCGATTGTTCATTGCAATAGTAAGAACTCATTGTTGAATCAGTCGGTTTGTAAGATTGACGGATTGAAATCCGAATAACGTAGCTAATGGTGTGTTGAGGTGAATGATTACGATCGCTGTTCTTAACAGTGTGCCCAGCACAAAACCAATGCTGAAGGCGGTTGCTACCCCGAGTAGTTGGTAATCTTGTTGTAAATATAATGCGAGCAGTACTGTTATTGTGGTGGCAAAAAGTAGGACGTATAAGTTATACAGAGGATTGGTTGTAAACTTGATCAGGTTGCTTGAAATGACTCGTAGTGGTAATAACAGCTGGGCTGTCAACATGATCAGTAATACCTCATAACCTAGATTCAATTGGGTTTCACCATAAAGCCGTAATAACGGTTCTGCCAATAGGGCTAAAAATAGTAGAATAAAAGTATTGGCGCACCAAAATGTACGCATGATCATGATGAGTTTGTTTTTTGCCTTAGGGCATTTATCCAATAAAATGGGTTTTATGGTGGTTGACGTTGCATTGGCGAAAATCATAACTAACCCCGTAATCACAACGGCAGGGAAAAATACACTGACCGCGCCGGCCCCCAGTAAGTGATGTACCAGTAATACATCTAACTTGGCAACTAAAACGGTTCCTGCACCACTTGCTAATAGAGCTAT
>CAJXZM010000259.1 GCA_913063125.1 uncultured Gammaproteobacteria bacterium
GATTATCTGATCCACACAAAGAACATGTTTGGAGCCAAGATTTCTTTACAGAATTCAAAAAACAACGTTGATGATGAGGTTAATGAGGTGACCTCTCTGGTGGACAAAGTGGGTTCTTCTTTTATGGAGATTGCCTATTTTCCCGTGTCGGAAAAATATGCAAAAGAAATGGAGTTGATTTTAGGAATTGTTGATCACGCAGACGGTTTAATGGTGGCTGTTGTGAGAACTGCGCAAGAAATAAAGCTCACCACTGATCCTGAACGACTAAAGTCGGCAACAGCCGATTTCGCGTTTATTATTAAGGACTCAATGAGCTGGTTTGAAAGGTCCGTGAAGCTATTCAATAAAATGGATACAGATGGACTTGTAGAAATAACATATATCAGTGTAGAAAACTTGCAGAAGCAATTGGAAAAGTCACCAAATTTAGTGGACCTTAAAAGTGAACAGTTTCTACACAATTCCACTGTTATTTCGGAGCTGCATGCAGCTAATGAAGCCGTAGGCAAGTGTGTTGTTGAGCTCGATAAGTTATTGGGTTCCTCAGATGTTCGACTCGAGAGATTACAAACTGAGTTGGCCGCTAGTGTGGCGTTTGGTTACCAAAATATCGTCGGCACACTATTTGTTTTGATTGTGTTGGCGTCTTTCCATTTTAATAGTGTTAGGTTGGTAATAAAGAAGAAAATTAGCGACTTAGCCGCTATAAATAAATTAGGTAAAAAATTGGCGTTGGTTCAGGATAAAACGGCGGCATTTGAACAAACCCTGTATACAATACATGATAAAAGTGGATTGAATGTTTGTTCGGTTGTACTGGCGAGTGATACAGGACTATTGGGGGAAGGTGGAGATTATTTTGTTGATATAGAGCCATCAAAAAAAGGTTCTGCAACTCATGTTCCCAGTAGAGACTTGTTGAAACGTGTTGAACACACAGCGAAACCTTTGTTTATTGCTGATACTGCAAGGGAAGCAGGATATGAAAAAGATAGGGATGATGAGGATAGAGCATTACTTTATATTCCACTGAAAGATGGGGATGAGTTGTTCGGGGTGTTGTGTTTTTCTGGGAATCCTAGTCGTACAGCATTTAATGATAGTGACTTTGAGTTTTTCGTTGCGATTGCAGGAGTACTAGGTACTACGCTAAAGAATGTAAGTATGCGAGAAATTATCAAGGAGCATAATCGTTCTTTAGAAGAAACTGTGAAGGAGCGAACCGCTGCACTAAAGCAAAAGAGCGAAGATATTACCGGGATGTTGAATAATTTACATCAGGGGCTCTTCGCCATTACTGAAGGAGGTTTGGTACACTCGGAATACGCTCCTTTTCTAGAAAAAATATTTGAGACGCATCACATAGCCAATAGGGATTTTTCTGATCTATTGTTTCAACATGCTCATGTGGATGATTCGGTTATCAGTGAAGTAAAAAAATCGGCAATCGCGATTATTGGCGGAGATATTGGCAGTTTTAGTAGGCTGTCTTCTCGCTTGGTTAAGGAAATTTATCTAACCTTCCCAGATCACCGTTCCAAGCATGTTGAGTTGTCTTGGGATCCGTTTGTGAATGAATATGGACAGGTTATTAAGCTCTTAGTGGCGGTTCGTGACGTAACAGAATACCATAAAGCTGAGGAGCAAAAGGAAATATTGGCAGCCGTTTTCAAGAATAGTTCAGAGCCTGTTGCGGTATTTGATAGCGCTCTTTATATTCAGGCGGTGAATGCTGCATTTAGTGTTCTGATGTCTGCGGACGATGAGTATTTAGTTGGTTCGAACTTGTCGACAGTGTTACGGGATACCCACGACGGCACTTTTTTTGATGCCATGCGGACTAAAATCACAGAGTGCGGTAGCTGGGAGGGTTTGATTCATTGTGAGTTCAGTGAATCAAACGACAAATTACGTTGGCTAACTATATCTGAAATAGGGCATTCGCAGTCGATCGGAAATGCTACATTTCTCGGGTCTTTCTCTGACATCCTGCGACGGCAAAAGGTTGAAGATGAATTGCGTTATCTCGCTAACTACGATGCATTAACTGATTTACCCAATCGCAGACTATTCGGTGAGCGAGTTCAGCATGCCGTTGCTATAGCAAAACGAAATAAAGGCAGTGTTGCCCTTTTCTTCATCGACCTGAATCGATTTAAACAAGTAAATGATACCTATGGACACACTGCTGGAGATGAACTTTTGGTTCAGGTTACTCAGCGAATCAATGATGTTGTTAGAGACTCTGATACGTTGTGCCGATTGGGGGGGGATGAATTTACTGTTCTTATTGAGAACCCGTCATCTCGCAATGATATAGAGAAATTTGCCAAGAGACTATTACAGCAATTTACTCAACCTTTCTTTGTTGATGGTCATGAGCTGAGGACCGGCGCAAGTGTTGGGATTTGTCTATATCCAGATGATGCGGACAGTGTGGAAACCTTGATGGTAAATGCAGATGTGGCAATGTACTCCGCAAAAGAAAAAGCAGTGGGATATCAGTTTTTCGAAGAGAGAATGAATGATGCGGCAGGTAGCCAGCTCGGGCTAGAGAATGATCTTCATAAAGCTCTGGATAACGATGAGTTGTACCTAACGTATCAGCCAAAAATTGAACTCGATACTGGCAAGATGGTTGGCGCAGAGGTACTTCTTCGTTGGGAGCACCCTGTACTTGGTTTGGTGTCACCGGTTCAATTTATCCCACTGGCCGAGGAATCAGGACTAATTATCCCCATTGGACATTGGGTGCTAAAAACAGCTTGCCATAAACTAGCTATTTGGCTGGAAATGGGGCTTTCGCCCATTAATCTTGCAGTGAATGTTTCTGTGAAACAGTTCCAATCTGCTGACTTTACGGAACAGGTTAGAAAAGTGCTTGAGGAAACGTCCATCGATCCTAAATGTTTGGAACTCGAGGTGACAGAAAGTCTTTTGATGGATGCACAAAGCACTGCGATTGAAACTATGACTAATTTAAAGAAAATGGGCATTCGTATTTCGATCGATGATTTTGGAACGGGCTATTCATCATTGCAATACCTTAGTAAATTCCCAATTGATTATCTTAAGATCGACCGATCTTTTGTTATGGGGCTTGATACTGGTGGAAAAAGTATTGCTATTATTAGAGCCATTATTGCGATGGCTGAAGGGCTTGGTCTTGAGGTCATTGCGGAGGGTGTTGAAGATGAGGGGCAAGCGCGTTTGCTTCGAGAATTTGGATGCCAGCTTGCACAGGGTTTTCTCTATAGTCGCCCCTTAAAAGAGCCTGATTTTATCAAGCATCTGCCCCCTCAAGGACTTACCGATAATACTCTCAGATTTCTACAATGTTGATTTTTACGTATACAGGTGAAGATGATCACTCGCTTTCGACGAGTGTACTATGATCAATCCTGCGGCCGTACTATGCCATCCTTTCTCCAATGTTACGATAGCTCAGAGACTTAGAACAGAACCCAAAGGATGCTTAGAGGCTTGCTAAGAAAGAACTTACTATTTCCAGAATAGGGTTCTACCGCTTTGCAAAAGTTGAGGGCTAGTGGGTCTTGGAATGTAAATCCTCAATATAGTTGTTGCGAATCCACATGTTTTTTTACTACAACAGTTCTGATAAGAGCGTTTTATGAATTTTATTCTAATAGTTCGGGTTGGTATTATATCGTGTATTTTATTTTTTCTTGGTGGCTGCCAGATGCTTTCTCTACGGAAAGACCTGCATGTTATGGAAAATATAGGCTCGATTGAAGGTCTAATTGTTGACCCTCATAAAAAACAGGGTCAGTTCTGGATCGAGCTTTATCAAGATTCGATGTCCCCAGAGAACCTACTTGATGTTCGCAGCAGTGAGGATGGACAGTTTCATTTTTATGCTAAAGCAGGTGCTTATTATATAATGGCTTACCAGGACAGTAATTTTGATTATAAACTAGAAAAAGACGACCGTGTTGGTTTTAACGTTCAAGCAATTCGTGTCGGCATAGGGGAAAATATAGATCGGATTCGTATTGAATTAAGTGAAAATATTGGGAAGACCGAATTAGTAACTAAACATAATAAGTTCACCAGTCTGTGGCCTGGCATTACCAATATCGGTCAAGTAACGACATTGTCAGACCCGAGGTTCTCGACAGAGAATGCACGAAGAGGGTTATGGGAGCCACTAAGCTTCAGCATGGAAGTGGGACCAGGGGTGTTTTTCTTAGAGGAGTTTGATCCTGAAAAAACTCCGGTTCTTTTTGTGCACGGAATTGGAGGGTCGCCCAAGGAATGGGCACCAATTATTAATAGTATGGATAGAAGTCGCTTTCAGCCCTGGTTACTCTACTATGAAACGGGTTTTCCTCTTGATATGTCCTCACAGTACTTATTTCACGCCATGAAATATTTGCATCGTGTTTATCCGTTCGATACTGCCTATCTTGTTGCGCACAGCATGGGAGGGTTGATTAGCGCATCTTTTATCCAGCAATATCAAGAGGCGGGTAGTGATTATCTAAAACTGTTTGTCAGTTTGGCCACACCTTGGTCGGGTCATGAAGGAGCAGATTTAGGGGTACGCTATGCTCCAGTTGTTATCCCTGTATGGCGGGACATGGCCCCTGGAAGTCAGTTTTTATTGAAGGTTCAAGATATGAAACTTCCTGAGAATCTACCCCATTACCTGTTATTTGCTTATCAAGGTAATTCTATGATGACTCCAGGAAATGACGATGGTGCTGTCAGCATAAAAAGTCAATTACAATTAAATAGGCAATACCGAGCTCATAAAGTTTACGGTATTGATACCGATCACTCGGGAATCCTGCAGAACCTAGAAGTCATGAATATGGTCAAACAAATTTTGAATGATGAGGATTCAGGGGTTAAGTAAATCCCGTTCTTATGGTAAGACACCGGGTTCCGGCGCCAGAGGGTAAAGAAGGCGAATTACACGAGATAACTCGAAAAGTACGTATAGAATGCAGGCATCTATGACCTGAAAATGCCTAAATTGTAATGAAAAGTACGTTGTAGCAAGGCCCGGCACGTGTAGAGTGTACCGATAACTACGCAGAGTGATTTCTGTCAGATTGACGCTCTTCAAGGGGCCATTAAAATAGCACTGGAGGTCAGGCTATACAAAAAAAACCTCGCCCAGTTGGGCGAGGTTTTTTTGTTTCTTAGATAAGGTTACTTAGTGGTAAATGTCACCACGTCACAGTCCGTATCAACAATCATCATTGCGTTACGAGAACATACGGTGACTTCGTGATCACCAGCACGTAAACCATATAGGCTAACCTCAGTACGGTTTTTCCATAGACCGAATGGTGCGCCGTCAACACTGTAACGATAAGCCATACCATCTTCAGAACCCGATACATCAATAGTGACAACATCACCAGAGCTAACTGCAGCACCTAAACCAAAGATTCCCGTAGTTTGAACTCCACCAATGCTAGCAAACGTTCGCGAAGCTGTTGCTTCAGCTCTGGCTGCATCAGTAACCAAATCACCGGCAAGGGCTACAAAGTTTGCATCAACATCAGCAACCCAAAGATCACCAAGATTTAATCCGTAACCACCAAAGCTAGGCAATGGAATGGCAGCGATAGAGTTAAGGATTCCTGGAAGTACAATAGGGAAGTACTCTTCGATTAAACCGTTTGCAACGCTCGCACTTAGCACGAATGAAGTGAGGTCGATATCAAGAACTTCTATTGATGGCAGACCAACAACTTCAAATGCGATGGCATTCTCATCAGTTATACCGAGGTCAGCAGTGACACTAATATTTAGGATGACACCAACAAATAGCGTCCACTCATCCGTAGCAACGTTATAGGATTCAATTTCAAGTGCAAAATCATTCCACGTCAACTTACCAAGGCCTGCAGAAAGATCGCTTACTAAATCGATGCTTGGAGCTGAAGTAGGAGTAAAGTTGAATCGAATATTACCTGCATCTGGATCAATTCCACCAATCTCAGGTAGCTCTTGAGCGCCAATGGATAGATTTAACAAACCAGCTTCAGTTACGGCGGTTAATGCTTGGTTAAGCGTATTTTCAGAAACAATCACACCGATATCTTTCTCGACACCACCTGGAGTCGTAGTGGTTGGAGCAGGTATAGCCGCATCGCTACCGAAGGCTGAACCAACGTTCTTAGGGCCGGTAGTGGTCACCGCAGTGATATGGCTGTCGAGTACGATGTCAACGCCAGCGCTTGGAGACGTTACGGATTGTGCAAGGACTAAAGGTTTGATAGTACTGTCGCCAAGAGTGATTTCTAAATCAGCAAGGAAAGTATCAAGGAAGCCAGCAATCAAGTCTGGAACTAGATCTTCAATCAATCCGCCAAACAAATTTCCAAATAGGCCTTCGAATAGCTCATAGAAAGGTGTTAATAACCAATCTGGGAAGCTTGAAATATCGGTACGAATTCTGTCTAAATCTAGATCAAGGTTACTCAAATTTACAGAGACCACACCATTATTGGCAGATACACCCACGTCGCCGTCAAATCGTGCACGATCAATGGTACCAGTACCAGTGATCGTAGAATTAGGAAACGGCCACGGCCAGTCGATCTTAACGCGAAAGTCTGCGTTGATATTAGTGAAATCACCAAGAAGGTTAAAATTACCATTTGCTCCGGTTACCGCTAAGTCTACATCGGCACCACCTAAAGAAGCGCCATCAACATAGATATCAAACTCAGCTACAAACACATCAAGGTTATAGAGTGATCCACCAGGAATCATATCGCCGATTGCTTCGCCTTCAAGCAGGGTCGTTATTTCAGAGAT
>CAJXZM010000260.1 GCA_913063125.1 uncultured Gammaproteobacteria bacterium
GCCACAGTAATGGCTACGCATATCGTTATCCTGTTTTAACTTGGTTATTAATCTGCTGTTTTTGCAGCAGTTGAACTATCACTTGTCGGCTTTTTGGAATCATTTTCTGCTAAATGCTTCTTTTTGCCAGTCTTAAAATCAGTCTCATACCAACCAGAACCTTTTAATCGAAAACCTGCAGCAGATATCATTTTTTGCAGCTCATCTTTATCACAAGCCGGGCAAGTTACTAATGGTTCGTCGCTTAATTTCTGTAATTTATCCATTTGATGGCCGCAGCCACCACATTCGTATTCATATATAGGCATATTTCTGTACTCTTTAGATCACGCCACTGGCTATAACATACTGATTTAACATGAATTATTCAGCCGAACAAAACTACCCAGCCAATCAATACGGAAAAAGGGGCCACATTATAGCGATTTCGAGCGCCGAAAGCAGCCCCCACCTATACTTAGTTAAGGTTTCTATATTTTTTCAAATGAACTCAACAGCGTTTTGGTGGTATCGGCATGGCAAACATACAAAAGGGCCAGCAAGAAGGTGACAATAGCTCCATTGACACAGACCTGATGGAGGATTTCTTCTATGACTTTAAAGAAGCACATCAGAACTGCGAATCCATCCTTATCAACTTAGAGCATGACCCTAGCAACAAAGAACTATTAAATAGCCTTTTCCGGTCAGTCCACACGATTAAAGGCAATCTAGTTTACGTTGGCTTAAAAGACCTTACTCCGCTGATTCAAAGCATGGAGGATCTATTAGACGCCATTCGTTCCGAACAAATTCTTTACGACAGCTTATTAAGTGATGTCATATTGCTTGCAATGGACAAGACAAAACAAATGGTTCAAGCAAAGCTCGCTAAAAATGCTTCCGTCATCATTCCAGACGACCAATTATTACAGCTTTGTCAAAACATTAGCAGCATTGTTGAAGTTGAGGATCAAACTAGAACGGAATACATCAGAAATGCCATTATTGCGCTAGACCCTAGCACTCACATATTTGATGATGCAGTTCAACCTCCCTCGCTGCAAAAATCCCCCCCAGTTACCACTCAGCAACCATTAAGTGTTATCGAAGTTCTAGAACAGCACCACATTGAAATTGACGAGGATATTATATTTTTTGAAAGTATTGCCTCCCCCACGGAAAATCGCTCTCTTTACTGGAAAGGTCGAGCTGCACGTTTGTTAACACTTGCCCTAGAAATGAATAAAAAAGCCGGCAACCCCGTTGAACCAGCCCAGCTTGTGGCCGCCGTTTTATTGCATGACATTGGCATGGCGTTTTTGCCATTATCATTACTTCATAAAGCAGGCTCATTTAACGAAGAAGAACGTAACTCGCTTTTCAGGCACACTGAATTGGCGAGTAACTTATTAAGCCAATCTTCAAAATGGGAGCAAGCAGCCACAATTGTTATCCAACACCACGAACGAGTCGACGGCTCCGGTTATCCTAAGCGATTAACGGGTGTCGATATTTGTCATGGCGCAAAAATACTGAGTATTGTTGACACATTTGACGCAAGAACGCATGAACGAGCGTACAACACTCGCTTAAAGCGCCCCTTTATTCGTGCTGTAATAGAAGTAAATAACTGCAAAGGCTCTCAATTCGATGCACGCTGGGTCGAAGTTTTTAATGAAATAACAAGAGCCTCTCACGGGCGTAAATAAATATTCGCTTCTATATTTTTAGCCAAAAAAGCGCTAAATTGAGCTTTTTTTCGCTAAATGTAAAAAAAACCCTATAAATACAGTGTTAAATGCCGTTATTTACTTGCGAGAGTTGATAATTAGATTAATAATTATCGGCGATTGCTACGCACAATTACCCTGCTCAATTACAAACTCTAGCTTTGCCGTTATATTATGCTGCTTTGTTCTTGAGAAGAAATACTTACAAAAAATAGGATATGAATATGCCTGCCAAGAAAAAAGCACCCGCCAAGAAAGCTCCTGCTAAAAAAGCGCCTGCTAAAGCTGTTGCAAAAGCGGTTGCACCTGTAAAAAAACTTCCTGCAGTTAAAGATGCAATGACAAAAACCCAAATCTTGAATGAGCTTGCAGAAAGCACAAGCCTTTCCAAAAAAGAATGCCAGAGTGTTCTAGATGGACTAGGTGATCTAATGGAACGTCATGTGAAAAAACGTGCTGTTGGCCACTTCACGATTCCTGGGTTAATGAAAGTTCAGGTAGTACGCAAGCCAGCTACAAAAGCCAAAAAGAACGTGCCAAACCCGTTCAAGCCTGGCGAATTGATGGATGTTGCAGCCAAGCCTGCACGTAACGTTGTTAAAGTACGTCCATTGAAGAAGTTGAAAGACATGGTTGTATAAGCAGCTCATCGCTTATTTACACCCTAAAAAGGAGCTTCGGCTCCTTTTTTACTAAATCTATCAATTTCAACCACATCTTACGCTACAAATTGCACCCCAATCCAAATCAAGACTAGCCTTGCCTTCTGCTTCCTTTTACAATCCCGTCTAACAAATACGTCACTCCCGTATATCGTCCCTATTTTCACAGGATTTATCTCTATGCGCGCCACTCAGTACTTATTAGCCACTCAACGTGAAGTTCCCGCAGAAGCTGAAGTTATCAGCCACAAGCTAATGCTAAGAGCGGGTATGATACGACGACTAGCGTCAGGTCTATACACTTGGCTCCCGACTGGATTGCGAGTATTGCGAAATGTCGAACGCGTTGTCAGAGAAGAGATGGATAAAGCAGGCGCATTAGAAATGTTGATGCCCGTGGTACAGCCTGCAGAGTTATGGGAAGAATCAGAGCGTTTACAGCAATATGGCCTTGAGTTATTACGAATCAACGACCGTCATGGCAGGGGCTTTGTTTTAGGCCCCACCCATGAAGAAGTTATTACTGACATCGTCAGAAACAACATTCAAAGTTACAAGCAGCTACCCTGCAACTTTTATCAAATCCAGACTAAATTCAGAGACGAGGTTCGCCCTCGCTTCGGGGTAATGCGTGCTCGTGAATTTACCATGAAGGATGCCTATTCATTCCATTTAACGGAAGAAAGTCTGAAAGAAACCTATCAAACAATGCATGATACCTATAGCAAGATATTTTCACGTCTTGGTTTAGACTTCAGAGCTGTTCAAGCAGATACAGGCAGTATCGGCGGCAACGCCTCTCATGAATTTCATGTATTGGCAGACTCTGGTGAAGACGATATCGCCTTCAGTAACGCTAGCAACTACGCAGCCAACATAGAAATGGCTGAAGCCCTTTCCATTGGCGACACTCGCCCGGCCCCATCAATGGAACTTTGCGAAGTAGCAACACCAAAACAACATACAATTGTAGAAGTGAGTGAATTTCTCAATATTTCTCCAGAACAAATTGTAAAAACGTTAATCGTTCATGGTGTAAAATCAAAAGCTGATAGCAAAAAAGAAAATACCCCGACACCATTAATTGCCATTGTTATCCGTGGCGACAAATCACTAAACGAAATTAAAGCCGAGAAACACCCATTATTAGCTGAACCTTTCACGATGGCTAGCGATGAAGAAATTCAAAACGCCGTAGGTTGCCAACCAGGTTCTATTGGCCCGGTCGGATTAACTCTGCCTATTATTGCAGACCTTAGCGTCATTAACATGGCTGATTTCGTTTGTGGCGCCAATAAAGACGATGCGCATTTTACAGGCGCCAACTGGGAAAAAGATGCCTCATTCACCGAGCAATTCGACCTACGAGACGTTGTTGAAGGTGACGCTAGCCCTTGCGGCGAAGGGCAGCTAGAAATCAAACGCGGTATCGAAGTGGGACACATTTTCCAACTCGGCACCAAGTACAGTGAGGCATTAAAAGCGTCTGTTTGTGACGAATCTGGCAAAAATAAAACCATGACCATGGGTTGCTATGGCATTGGGGTTTCTCGCGTTGTAGCCTCTGCTATAGAACAAAACTATGATGATTACGGAATCATCTGGCCTGAATCATTAGCACCATTCCACATTTCTCTTGTACCGATGAATATGCACAAATCTATTCGTGTTCAAGAGGCTAGCGAAAAACTCTACCAAACCCTTACTTCATTAGGGTTTGACGTATTGTTTGATGACAGAAAAGAACGTCCCGGTGTGAAGTTTTCCGACTCAGAACTAATCGGAATCCCCCATCGCATAGTCGTCAGCGAAAAAGGTTTGGATGCCAACACTCTTGAATATAAGCACCGTCGAAACAATGAAAAAACCGATGTTCCTGCAGACGATATTGTCGACTTTATCAAAGAACACGTCAGCCTATAATCGACAGTTCTTTTCGTACAACAATGTCAATGTATAAAAAACACATCTACACTCACAACAAAAAGCAACACTTTGTTTTTTGTTGTGAGCTTTGCCGACGTTACCTTCCCCGCCTGACCACCCCTTCGGCGCTTATTGTCTGTTTGTTATTATTTTATTCACCCTTACCACTTATGGCCGCATCCTCAGAGGTCCCTGATGACGTTATGAGGAACATCCTTCTAAACACCATCAAAGATGCAGAGAGCTTCGAAGATCGCTTTGACGCTGAAGTCTGGCTATTGGATATGTCTACACGAATGTCCCGCTACATCAAAGATCCACATCAACGAATGAAAATCTTGAGAATCGCACACAAAGAAGCTCGCAGAATGAATTTACGCCCCGAACTCGTACTTTCAGTAATGCATGTAGAAAGCTTATTTGACCAATATGCCGTCTCTAGCGCGGGCGCCCAAGGTTTAATGCAGGTTATGCCGTTTTGGAAAAAAGAGATCGGTACAACGGAAGACAACTTAACCGACATCGCAACCAACATCCGTTACGGCTGCACTATTCTAAAAGCTTATTTAAAAAGAGAACGCGGTAGCGAACGAAAAGCCCTTGCACGATATAATGGTAGCACCGGGAAAAACTGGTACCCTGAGCGTGTATTTAATGCTTGGAAAAAATATTGGTTCGTACAAAGGTAATTAATTTAAAAATGACACCCACTATCGAGATCCATCACCTTCAGCGGCAGAGTCGGGCTCAACATTTTCATCTTTATTAACAAGATACCCTTCAATACAATCATCCACAGATGAATAGGGAACCACTTGATTCCTACCCCTCTCTTTTGCGTGGTACAAACATGCATCCGATGCGGCAATCATCGCCTCTACATCCGAGAAAACGGGGCTGTATTGAGCAATACCCAAACTTGCAGCTGTTGATATTTCACCATCAGAAAAGGGAACCGGCGTTCCCGCAATCGCCGCACGAATTCTTTCCGCAACTACCCCCGCACCCTCCTCATCTGTATTAACAAGCACAATACCGAATTCCTCACCGCCGTAACGACCTGCAATATCATTCTCTCGCAAGGACTCTTTAATAATTCTAGCGACCTGAACCAACACAGCATCCCCCCCCAAATGACCGTAGGTATCATTGGTTATTTTAAAATGATCCAAATCAAACATAATCAACGATACGGGGGAGCCATAACGCGCGGCACGACTAAACTCTTCGTTTAACCTCGACTGCCAATGGCTGCGATTAAATAACTGTGTTAACCCATCCACCCGACTCACCATTTCTAGCTTAGTCATGGCAGATTTGTGCATTGTTTGGTATATCGCGGTATCCGTCACATCAAACACAACCACGCATACCGATGTAACGTCACCGTCATCGTTTTTAACCGGCATCAATGTCAAGTCCTGACACATATACTCTAAGCCGCTTGTCACCGGGCGATTATGATTAAATGCGAACAGATGAGGTCGTTGCTCCCACGAGGTAAATGCGAAATTCTTCAACATAAAAACACTGCTAAGTTTTTTTGCTAACCAACGTTTGGGAAGATCAGGGAAACAATCAAACAAATTCTTGCCAATAACATCTTCTGGATTTAGACCACTATTTGTGGACATGAAGTTATTCCAGAGCTGTATCTCTTGGGCTTCATTAACAATAAATACGCCGACATTTACACGATCGACAATAAATTCTAGTAGCTCTTTAGATTGAGCAAATTCAGACACTTAAAAATCTTCCAGCAGTTTGTCCAGCTCATCTTTCATTACCACAATAGACTCCCCTGGCATCAACAAGAACATAGTGCAATTAAACGAACGATCTTCAAGGGTGTATGAAATCTCCACCAACAGTGCATGACCCCAGCTCAATTTTTCGTGTTCCAACAAATCAGCAATCGGCACATGCTGCCCAAGGATTGTAGGAGGTGAATATGCCAGTTCTGTTTCAATTTGCTCGCCAATTCCGTTTAAACATGCACCATTTAAAACGTTGGTCACATCCATTAACAGCTCTTTTTCAGCAGCATCCGTAAGTTCTTCATCATAAGCAAGCAGGTCAGCCAATTCTTTAAAAGAGGTATCATTAAAAACAATAATTGCCTCTCCCCGAATCCCCTTCCCATCTTCAATATGATAGAAACCCTGACTTACCCCAGACACTTTGGAGCCAACGCCACCAACCAAACCTTCTAGCTCTGTTCCAAGATCTTCTTTAGCGACTAATCGTATCCTAGGCACTGAAAGGTGGATAAACACCTCTAAAAACCGTGCTAACGAATCACCCGCCTGCCCCATAGCAACATTGACGACTTCCTGCAAGCAGTCCCGTTGATCTTCAGTTAACGCTAATTGCTCACTCATAGCAGACCGTATTTATTCAGAACTTCAGTTAATTTTTTGCCATCTATAGGCTTC
>CAJXZM010000261.1 GCA_913063125.1 uncultured Gammaproteobacteria bacterium
TTGCCAGAGTGTAAGGATCTTGATACCCGATATGCAATAAAAATATTGACCGAATTAGGGCCGCCTACTTATATGGCAAACCCCGGGTTATTGTTGGTTGTCTTCTCAAAGATGGTAGAGATTTCATACGCCAGCGGTATTTTTGAGGACTCTTCTTATGGGTTTGGGGGTTATTGTGTTGTTTTGGCTGGGGTGTTGGGTGAGTTTGACGCTGCCTATGATTGCGGCATAGCATCACTGGAAATTAATGAACGTTTTAATAGTTCACATATGGAAGGTCGTGTACATATGTTGTTTACGGCGTTTACTAATCATTGGAAAAAGCCGATTGCAACAAGCTTTCCCCTGCTTAAAAAGGGGTTTCAAGATTGTGTTCGTGTGGGTGAACTTCGTTATGCGTGTTATATGCATTTGTTTTCCTTTTGGCAGCGCTGGGCTAACTACCGTACTCTTGATCTATTGTATGATGAGTACATCGCCGCTTTACACTTTATGGAGAAAGTAAAAGATCACGATGCGATAGGTCACGTAAGGATGTTGTTAGCTAGTATTAAGAAGTTGCAGTATAGGAAACAAGTTGGCGATGAGGGCTCAGTCTTATTAGATAGCACCTCCTTAAACGACGGTGTTTTTGATGAGGAGTCATATAAGCGTGATGTTGTAGATACACAATATGTTTATGGGTTGAATAGCTATCACATGATGAAGTTGATGATCTGTTATACCTATGAGGATTACGGTCAAGCTTTGTATCATGCAGATGAATCGGAAAGTTGCCTTGACGCTAGTGTAGCGTTATATAGTTTAGTTGAGCACTGCCAGTACACGTTATTGACATTGGCTATGCTTGCTTGCAGATCTAGCGATTCTCAGCGGAAGCAGTGCATTCTTAAAATGAATGAAAGGCTTGATCAAATGACTGCTTGGGCAGGGAGTTGCCCAGAGAATTATTATCATAAACTACAGCTAATGCAGGCGGAAAAATGTCGAGTTGAGGGGGGTGTTCTTGAATGCATATCGTTTTATGATCGTGCTGAAAAGAGTGCAGCGCAGACACCTTTTCTTAAAGATCGTGCGTTAATACAGGAGCTTTATGCCAAGTTTTGGCTGCAGCAGGGTAAGGATCGTTATGCTGAGATTCATATGGTCGAAGCATGTCAGCTTTACAATCAGTGGGGGGCTGTTTCGAAAGTTCGACAGCTTGTATTAACGTACCCTTTGTTGCTTGGGGCTTTTTCTTCTTCGTCAGTTAATAATGAAAACGACGTTAACGATAGTATTGCTTCCAACTCAAGCGGAACAACCTCTACCATGTTGGATTTGGCTACGGTTATTAAAGCGGCCCAATCCATCTCTGAAAGTATAGTTTTTGATGAGCTAACGAATGACTTGTTAGAAATAGCAATTGAAAATGCCGGAGCACAAAAAGGTGTGTTGTTGCTTCAGGGAAAAAAAGGATTCTCTATAGAGGCTGTTGCTGAGTTAACAAAGGCTTCTGTTGAGGCCGGTATGTCGACACTTATTGATAGTGCTGAAGCGGAGTTGGTTCTACCTGCTTCAGTCGTTCATTATGTTGTGAGAACGAAAAAGGATATAACGTTAGATAATGCCCTGGAGGATGAACGTTTTTCTAACTCCGAATATATTATTCAAAACAAATTGAAATCAGTACTTTGTGTGCCAATTGTTTATCAGGGAAGGTTGAGTGGTGTTCTCTATTTGGAAAACAGTATTGCAGAGGGTGTGTTTTCTAGAGAGCGGCGATTGGTGTTGGAAACGCTTGCATCACAGGCCGCTATTTCTTTGGAAAATGCCCGGCTCTATCGAGAACTCTATGACGCAAAAAATACAATGGAAAGGCGAGTGGAAGAGAGAACTGCTCAGCTGGAAGATGTGAATACAGAGTTGAACGCTTTTAGTCATTCTGTTTCACATGACCTGCGTGCGCCATTGCGAGCAATGAAAGGCTTGAGCTCCATTTTGTTGGAGGATTATTCTGAAAGTATCGATGCTGAAGGCCAATCGCTTATTGGGAGGATAATTCATAGTTCAGATAAGATGACGGAGCTTGTTGATGGTTTACTTGCGCTGTCTCATATTCAACATTCAGTGTTAGATATAAAGCCTGTTTCACTCAGTCGACTGGTTAAAGAAAGCAATGTAGAGCTTAGTGAAAGTTTTCCAACTCAAGCGTGTTCTCTTGTTTGTGCGGATGATATTAACGTGGAAGGTGATAGGAGAATGTTGAAGTCGTTAGTTGAAAACTTATTAAGTAATGCCTGGAAATATACTGCAAAAGTAGATTGTCCGCGGATTGAATTTGGGGTGGATTTTCAGAATGAGAAAGATGTTTATTTTATTAGAGATAATGGGGCGGGTTTTAATATGGAGTACGTGGAT
This sequence comes from uncultured Gammaproteobacteria bacterium, assembly GCA_913063125.1. GTDB lineage: Bacteria > Pseudomonadota > Gammaproteobacteria > Pseudomonadales > Ketobacteraceae > 42-54-T18. The sequence continues at coordinate 2,401 of CAJXZM010000261.1, forward strand.
AAAATATTTGAGGCGTTTCAACGGCTACACTCTGAATCAGAGTTTTCTGGAACAGGTATCGGACTTGCAACGGTGAAAAGAATCGTTAATAAGCACGGGGGGGAAATATGGGTTGATGCGAAGGTCGGGGAAGGGGCAATATTCTATTTTACATTAGGTTTTCTACCTGGTTAATCATCATGTTAACCAGGTAGAAAGTGTATGCACTCGATATTTTGCTTAAGGTAAGTAACTCTTACCCATTAAATAGCTATCGACTTCACGAGCGGCACGACGACCTTCGTCAATTGCCCAAACAATCAAGCTTTGGCCTCGACGGCTGTCACCTGCAGCAAAAATACCAGGTTTGCTAGTGGCAAACTTATCGTAGTCTGCTTTTATGTTGGAGCGAGGGTCTTTTTCTAGATTAAACTGATCTACAAGACCACCTTCTGGTCCCATAAAGCCCATTGCAAGTAGAACGATATCAGCAGGGTGCACTTTTTCGCTGCCAGCAACCTCTTTAGGAATCATTTGGCCTTCAGGTGTGCGCTCCCATTCGACTTCAACGGTATGAACCGCTTTTACGTTGCCGTTGCCATCACTTTCAATTTTCTTGGTCATGACCAAGTATTGGCGTGGGTCATCCCCTTGTACAGCAATGGATTCTTCCTGGCCGTAATCAACGAGAAGGCGTTTAGGCCACTGAGGCCAAGGGTTGTTAGCTTGACGTGACTCAGGAGGGCGAGGCATGATTTCTAACTGGGTGACACTTTTACACTTGTGACGTAGCGACGTACCTACGCAATCAGTACCGGTATCACCGCCACCAATAACAACGACGTTCTTATCTTTGGCGTTAATGAACTGACCATCTTCGTGCTGACTGTCAAGTAAGCTCTTCGTATTTGCTTTCAAGAAGTCCATTGCGAAGTGGATACCATTAAGTTCTCGACCTTCGGTGGGTAAATCGCGAGGTACTGTAGCACCAACACAAAGGACTACTGCATCAAAATCTTGTTCGATTTTTTCTGCAGAAATATCTTTACCGATTTCGATATTGGTAACAAATATGATGCCTTCTTCTGCAAGGATATCAACACGACGTTGAACGATTTCCTTTTGCAGTTTCATGTTCGGAATACCGTACATTAACAGGCCGCCGATACGGTCGGCACGTTCGTATACCGTTACTAGGTGGCCTGCTTTGTTAAGCTGGGCTGCGGCGGCAAGGCCAGAAGGACCAGAGCCGATAACGGCTACCGTTTTACCTGAGCGTTTGGATGGAGGAGTCGCAACAACCCAGCCTTCTTTAAACGCGCGATCAATAATTTCTACTTCATGTAGCTTGATCGTCACTGGGTCTGAATTAATACCTAATACACAGGCGCCTTCACATGGAGCAGGGCAAACACGACCCGTAAACTCAGGGAAGTTATTGGTTTTGTGTAATAGTTTGATCGCTTCTTCCCAGCGGCCTTTGTAAATCAAGTCATTCCACTCTGGGATAACGTTATTTACCGGACAGCCTGCAACAGCTGGTGCATATTCTGACTTGGCAGATTGGCAGAACGGTACACCGCAATCCATACATCGAGAAGCTTGTTTCTCAATGTCAGCAGTGTCCATGTGTTCATGTACTTCTTGCCAATCGATCAAACGCGCTGATGGTTTTCGGTCTTCTGGCAAGGCTCTTTTTACGTGTAAAAATCCTGTAGGATTTCCCATTATTTTATCTCCTATTCAGCTTAAGCTTTCTGCGCAGCCAGTTTGTTAAGGTGCATATCGAAAGCTTCGACCGCTATATCATACTCAGACTCAAACTTGCCTGTCTCGCGTGCTTGTTCCATGTATCCCTGCATTTTCTTGAAATCAACCGGCATAACTTTCACAAAGCGTTTAACTGCGTTATCCCAGTCAGCAAGCAGCTCTTCAGCAACATCAGAGTTCGTGTTCTCTTTGTGTTCAGTAATAAGTGCTTTAAGTTCTTCAATTTCTTTGGCGTTGTCTAGAGTTTCTAGTTCAACCATTTCCATGTTGCACTTGCTGGCGAAATCTTGGTTGTTATCGAGAACGTAAGCAATGCCACCTGACATGCCCGCAGCAAAGTTTCGGCCTGTTGTACCTAGAATGACAGCTTTTCCACCGGTCATATATTCACAACCGTGATCACCAACGCCTTCAACAACGGCTGTGGCGCCAGAGTTACGAACGCAGAAACGTTCGCCCGCAATACCGCGGATAAATGCTTTTCCACCCGTTGCACCGAAGAAAGCAACGTTACCAATTAAGATGTTGTCACGAGCAGCGAACTTGGCTTCTTTAGCAGGGTAGACCACAAGATTGGCGCCGGATAAACCTTTACCGAAGTAATCGTTGGCGTCACCTTCAAGCTCAAAACGAAGGCCTTTCGCGGAGAAGCAACCAAAGCTTTGTCCCGCAGAGCCATTAAACTTAACCTTGATGGTATCCGTTGGTAAGCCTTCTGCTTCATACTTCTTAGAAATCTCATTTGATAACATGGCGCCGATAGTTCGGTCGGTGTTGATCACGGAGTACTCTAAGTTTACAGGGGTTTTGTTTTCGATGGCGTCTTTTGCGTCTTCCATCATCTTGCGATCCACAATTTCGTGAATAAGATGCTTTTGCTCTGTAGAGCAATAAAGGGTTTCGTTAGGCGCGCCCTTTTCTTTGTAGAGAAGAGGCGTAAGGTCAACACCTTTGTATTTCCAATGCTCAACATCTTCGCGAGGCTTTAAGCAGTGAGTTTGTCCAACCATCTCATTAATGGTACGGAAACCTAGCTCAGCCATGATTTCACGTAGGCCTTCTGCCATCATGGTGAAAAAGTTAACCAGAATGTCGGCTTGACCAGCAAAGCGCCCACGTAATTCTTTGTCTTGTGTTGCAATGCCGACAGGGCAGGTGTTGAGGTGACACTTACGCATCATGATACAGCCTTCAACCACTAGTGCCGTTGTTGCCATGCCCCATTCTTCAGCACCAAGTAACGTTGCAACCGCAAGGTCGCGAGGTGTTTTTAGCTGTCCGTCGGTTTGAACGGTAATACGACTACGTAGCTTGTTACGTACCAATGTCTGGTGAGTTTCTGCTAGACCTAATTCCCATGGCAATCCGGCATGCTTGATGGAGCTAAGAGGGGATGCCCCCGTACCACCATCGTGACCTGCGATAAGTACAACATCGGCATAGGCTTTACATACACCGGATGCGATTGTACCAACACCCGCTTCAGATACTAACTTAACGTTAACGCGAGCCTCTCGGTTTGCATTTTTAAGATCGTAAATTAGCTGGGACAAATCTTCGATAGAATAAATGTCATGGTGTGGAGGAGGAGATATCAATCCAACACCAGGAGTGGAGCCACGTGTACGTCCAATCCATGCATCAACTTTATGGCCCGGAAGTTGACCACCTTCGCCAGGCTTCGCGCCTTGAGCCATTTTGATTTGTAACTCATCTGCATTAGCAAGGTAATGACTGGTAACACCGAAGCGACCAGAGGCGACCTGCTTAATACGAGACTTCATGGAGTCGCCATTTTCCATTGGCTTGAAGCGAATAGGATCTTCACCACCTTCACCACTATTACTCTTGCCGCCGATACGGTTCATAGCGATAGCAAGGGTTGTGTGAGCTTCCCAAGAAATTGATCCAAAAGACATTGCGCCAGAGGCAAAACGTTTGAAAATGTTTTCGATGGGCTCAACGTCTTCCAAAGGAATTGATTTGTGGCCAGTGCTGAATTCTAGTAAACCACGCAAGGTATATGCGTCTTTACTTTGTGAATCAACAAGGTTTGCATACTCTTTAAACTGTGTTTTGTTATTGGCCGCAGTAGAGTGTTGTAATAAACGGATAACAGATGGACTAAATAGGTGTTTTTCACCATCGTGACGCCAGGCATAGTCACCGCCAGACTTGAGAAGGTCGTCCATTGCGATGCGATCTTCTTCTGGGAAGCCTTCACGGTGACGTAGTAGCGCTTCTTGTGCAATCTGGTCTAGGTTTACACCTTGGATTCGGCTAACAGTTCCTGTGAAATAAGCATCAACAACATCACTGTTAATACCAAGGGCCTCAAAAATTTGAGCGCCTTGGTAAGACTGTAATGTGGATATACCCATTTTTGAGAATATCTTTAATAGGCCACTGCCAACTGCTTTGATGTATTTTGCAACAACATCATCATT
>CAJXZM010000262.1 GCA_913063125.1 uncultured Gammaproteobacteria bacterium
CCCCGACAATCTGAAGCCGTGCACCATATCGACACACCACTACTGGTATTGGCTGGAGCGGGCTCGGGCAAAACCAGTGTAATCACTCGAAAGATAGCCTATCTGATTCAAACCTGTGAAATCTCCGCCAATAGAATTGTCGCCCTCACCTTTACCAATAAGGCCGCCAGGGAGATGAAAGAACGAGTCAAGCAACTGCTTACCGGTCGCCAAGGCCGCGGGTTAACCGTATCCACATTCCATAACCTTGGCTTAAACATGGTGCGCAAAGAGCTGAAATACCTTGGATTAAAAGCCGGGTTTTCTATCTTTGATGATCAAGATAGCAAAATGCTGCTCACTGAGATTCTGGTACGAGAAGGCTCCGGGGATGATGACGATGTAAAAAATGTTCGCTACACCATTTCCAACTGGAAAAATGACCTCATCACACCCTCTATCGCTATTTCCAGAGCCAACGATGAAGAAGAAATGGCCGCAGCTCAAGCCTACGCGTTATACGACCGCTACCTCCGCGCCTATAATGCCGTTGATTTTGATGACCTTATCCTGTTACCAACACTAATGCTGAGAGATAACGACGAGATTCGTGAGCGCTGGCAGCGAAAAGTGCACTATATGCTGGTGGACGAATACCAAGACACGAATACATCACAATACTCAATGGTTCGCTTATTGGTTGGTCAACGTGCTGCGTTTACGGTTGTTGGTGATGATGACCAATCCATCTACTCATGGCGCGGTGCAAAACCAGAAAACCTAGCACTACTACAAGATGACTTTCCAAAACTTAAAGTCGTCAAGCTAGAACAAAACTACCGCTCAACAAGTCGAATTCTTAAAGCCGCCAACGCTGTTATTGATAACAATCCCCACGTATTTGTTAAAAAGCTGTGGAGTGAGCACGGCATGGGGGAATTGATTCGAGTGGTCCGCTGTAAAAGCGAAGAACATGAAACCGAACGTATAGCCCACGACATCATCAACCAAAAGATTCAGAAGGCTCGCGCCTTTAAAGACTTTGCCGTGTTATATCGAGGCAACCACCAGTCCCGCCTATTAGAAATCAAGCTTCAAGCCTACCAAATCCCCTACAAAGTCAGTGGTGGCAGCTCCTTTTTCGGTAAATCAGAAATTAAAGATGTGATGGGTTATCTGCGCGTCATAATTAACCCTGACGATGACAATGCCTTCCTTCGCGTGGTGAATACACCACGTCGCGAGATTGGCCCCAGCACATTAGAAAAACTCGGCCAATATGCTCATAGCCGCGATTGCAGCATGTTTAGCGCTTGCGGCGAGTTAGGCCTTGAAACGCAATTAAAAGCCCGCTCTTATGCAAACTTACAGCGCTTTGGAAGCTGGATTGATGAGATGCGTGACACCATTTTACGAAAAGACGCTGTTTCAGGCATTAAACAAATGTTACGGGACATCGATTACGAGCAATGGCTACAAGAGCAATCAAGCAGCAGTAAAATGGCCGAAAAGCGCATGGAAAACGTTTGGCAATTAATCAGCTCTATCGAACGAATGCTAGAAAAGAGTGAAGATGATAATATCGAAGAGGTGATTGGCAAACTGGTATTGCTGGATATGCTAGAGCAACAGGAAGAGGAGGATGATTCCGATCGCGTTCAGCTAATGACGTTACATGCATCAAAAGGTTTGGAATACCCATACGTGTTTTTAATGGGTTTGGAAGAGGAGATTTTACCTCACAGATCAAGCATTGAAGAGGCCACTGTCGAAGAAGAACGGCGATTGATGTATGTGGGCATTACCCGGGCCAAAAAGGAGCTAACGCTAACCCTTGCAGCGAAAAGACGCATGTATGGTGAAGACTTTGAAACCACACCCAGCCGCTTTCTAGATGAAATTGCAGCTGATGATTTGGTGTGGGAAGGTAAAGGCGATACGATATCAAAAGAGGACAATCAGGCGTTAGGTCAAGCACACTTCGCCAACATTCGATCGTTATTAGATTAAGTCCTAAATCAACAAACAAAAAAAGCGCAGATAAATCTGCGCTTTTTTTTACCTTATCTATTTCGAAATATCTACTTCGTCGTATTGATGTTTATTCGATCGGCATAGTGTATGACACTACAACCAACAGGTCATCATCTCGATTTTCATACTTAGTTTCACTACCAATCAATCGAATATCATCTTGATCAATGATCTGGCTTGCAGTGAACGTTAGGTTATCGTTATACGCATAGCTGAGGTCAATATGAGTATAATCAGTACCAACACTACCCACGTTAGCTGCTGTTAACACATTACTTTCGCTGTAGTCAGTTACATCAGCAAAACCCAATGTGGCGGTATACTTTTTAAAGCTTGCATTAAACGCTACGTATTGAAAACCTGATAAACCCGCTCTTTTGGCTGCTTCAGTATCATCACCGCTATTATAAGACCCATCAGCAACATTCACTTGATAATCTACAGAAAACGGACCATAACCAACATTTAGGAATATTTCCGAATAATCCCCAAAGCTATCACCAGCATCCCAACCAGAGTAGTTATAGTTAGTGATATTGAGATCAATAGAAACCCCTTCAATTTCTGTTGCATAACCTAAAATCAAGTCATATTCAGAGCCCGCAGCTTTATCACCACTGGTTGCCCAGACACCACCGTAGAAACCTTTAGAACTGACTATTAAATCACCAGACACCATGGCACGGCCTTCCCCCAAATCGATACCACGAAATAAATACAAATTAGATACAGCAACCGATGCAGACACATCCACTTCAGCGATAGCTTGCGTGGCCCCCATCGCACCAGTAACAGCTATTGCGAGAGCAGATAGTTGGATCGCTTTAATTTTATTCTTCAACATTTGGTATCCCCAAAGAGCGTTATTGTGGGAGTTATGCTCCCCCCTATTAAATCCCATTTCTCTAACAAACCCTCCCTGTATTATGCGGGTTCTTATTTGTTGGAAATGATTGTCTCTAAAAAGTAGCACCAAAATTCCAGCTCTACCAAATTTTTCATCAAAAAGTGAACTTTTTTATTTTCTACCAAGCACTTAGGAGCAAAAGAGCAATATATGAGCACGTTTAAGGAATACAGGTGTAGTTTGAAATGGAAGAGGGAACTTAAGCAAAAATAGAAAAGCAACAGACGGAAAGCAAACAGACGCTATCCATAGCGCCGGTTTGCTTGAACCTATTAAAAAGAAGAGATTATTTAATAGGTAAAGAGTAGGACACTACGAAAAGTAGGTCATCATCGATGCCAGCATTAGGAGTACTATCATCATCAAAATCTACAATTTTACTCGCGGTGAATGACAAATTGTCATTGTAGGCATAGCTTAAATCAATGTGAGTGTAATCTAGGTCAACTTTGCTTCCAGACACTTCTTCTGGGTCCGCATAACCTACAAGTGCGCTAAAAGATCCCACATCACCAGAAAGCGAGTAATATTCATAACCTTCAGAACCAATCGCGTTGCCTTTAGCTTGATCTGAAACGTTATTATAATAAGAGAAACCAATCATCTTGAAGCCTAGGTTTACATAAACTTCAGTAAGCTGACCTATAGAATCATAATCATCATTAGATGGGTAAACATAGTTCACGACACCAGCATCAACACTAAAATCATCCATTTCCAAGCCATAACCCAAAATCAAGTCATACTCTGAACCTAACCCCGCATCACCACTAGACGCCCAAACAGAAGCATAAGCACCGCCTGCACTTGCGGTAATATCGCCAAATACAGCCGCATTTCCGGCACCTAGATCTACACCACGAAACAAATAAGCACTTGCAACACCAGCAGATGCAGAAACGTCAACCTCAGCCATTGTTGTTTGAGAAATAGCCATCGCTCCGGCTGCCGTTAATCCCAATGTTGCTAGGCGTACTGCTTTAGAAATTGTTGATCTCATTATTCTGACCCCCGAGGTCGTCTGTTGATAAGCGGGCCACAAAGGCGCAGCCCAAATAAAATAGTAATTACCATAAAACTATAGCAGGCATTGTGCCAATTGTGACAATCCCAGGACTGGCGGCGTGTTGACGCTGGTCCCCCCGCTTTTCACAGGTGCATAAAAAACAACAAAACACCATCACGGTGCGTGCGCAAAAAAAGCGCACCAAATTGGACTCGCTTTTGACTTATAAGTCAATTAGAAAAAACAAGAGGGAATGAGCAATTACTGCCCTTCAGTAACAGGCTTAACACCTGTCATTTCCGCCTTCTCTATAACTTTCTCGACGATCTTTTCTTTAATTATTTCTTGTGGTGGACGCTTTTCTAACACTTCCAATCGACGCAGTAACTGATCTACCACTTTTTGACTTTCTTTACTTTTATCTGCTCGCTCTTTTTGTGCTACTTGCTGTTCTGTTTTAATTCCATCAACACTTACTGTAAGAGCCAAAAACTTTTCATTAGATAATATCCGCTGTTCATCAGATTTCACCAATAACGTTTCCAACGTCGTTATTTGGGCTTGTAACTCCCCCACCAACTGTCTCAAACCTTCAGATTCTGTTGCAGCCAATGTTGTTTTGGCTTTAGCATTTACAGAAGCTGCTTGATTATTAAGCACTATTTCCGACAGCTGCTGCTTAAGATTAACCGATTGTTGTTTAAATAGTGATAACTCTGCATTCACCTTCGCTAACTTTGCCGCAGACAATGCCGCAGCTTCAAGTGCTGCCTGCGCCGCAGCTTGTTGTTCAAGTAGCATACTTTGTTGTATTGCTTTTACACTATCTTGCTGTCTCGTTTGGGACTGCACAAAAGTCGATATACGGCCTTCAAGGTCCCTCTCTATTAACGTTTGCCCGGCAACACCAATACGCCCTGCTTTACCCCCACGCCCCTCAACACCAGTTTGACCTGCAGGCATCCATTTTTTGCTACCCGTAAGTGTTCTCATGTTTATGTATTTACCTTCTGCACCACCACCACCGTGACCACCGCTTGCACCTTTACCTGCAATGCCACCGGTATTATCTACTGTAATGAACTTACTTAACGTCCCCGATGCAACAGCACCTTCTAGATAGCTATAAACAATACGCACGTAACTTCCGTTGCCACCGTCCCCACCTTCCCCACCTTGACCACCAGCACCGCCGTCCGGCCCAGTACAACGAATCACCTTGCCTGCTTGCTGACCAGCTCCCCCACGACCACCAGAACCTCCTTCTCCACCAACGGCCTTAATGGTTAAACTACCAATAGCACTAATTGCCAAACGCATAGAAATAGCAACGCCGTCCGTTCCATTACTACCGTGACCACCATCTTCGCCAAGCTTTCCATCCCCGCACTCATCGGCAACGCCCGTTGCGCCCTTCCCAACAATGCCATTACCCCCTGGAAGGCCTGAGGCGTTTATCACAACACCCTTACCTACGTTTGCACTGGATGCTTGCAGGTGCCAACGGACAACGTCAGGATCAAATTGGATAACGGCATTATCCCCTATCGTTAAACTTTTAAGAAACAACTCACTTTGAGCGTTAGTCACTGTATAAGTACTATTAGCATCGATCACTAATGAATCAACCTCACCTCCCATCACCACTGTCGGAAAAACAATAAGGCAGGCTAGGGGTATTACGCATACTTTGGTTAAAATGTTCATTTATTGTCTCTACAATTCATGGAGGCTTTACACGGATTCATCAGCTATCACTGAAAAGTAACCGCAAAACAATAAATTGCAAGTGATCACGATGATTTCAGGCATAAAAAAACCTTACTTGTAAACAAGTAAGGTTTTTTTATGCCTGAAATCTATATCTAGAAACGCAACCCTAGAAATTTATTTGGCGTTTTCTACCATATAGTCAACAACGGCTTTAATGGAATCATCAGAACAGTCCGAACAAGCTCCTTTCGCAGGCATTGCATTAAAACCACCTATCGCATGTTCATACAACGCATCAATGCCCTGAGCAACTCGAGGAGCCCATGCTTCTTTATCACCTAATTTTGGTGCTCCAGCAGCGCCAGTTCCATGACATGCAAAACATTTAACATCGTAAGTCCCTTTGGCAGACGGCGCTTTTACAGCGACCGGTGCAACAACCACCACCACTGGAGCAGCATCTTTACATTCTTGCCCTTCAACACAGGGTGCGGCGGCGGGGGCCACTCGTTCTGTAATTCTATCTGCAGTAAACTGATTACTCGCCACTGCATTCATGCTGATGAGCATAACTAGCGCTAAACCTACCTTTTTAAATACTGTCATTTCCCCTAAAACCCCTGCTGTCATAATTATGAAAAATTAAAGGCGCAGTATAACCTCATCTGTAGTGACGTGATAGTAATCACACCGTGATAGCGATGACATAATCCCCGCCTCCTTCAACACAAAACTCAAATTTGAGTATATTATGAAGACCGAACTTTACAGCCTAATCAAATTAGCTTATATTGCATTCATTGCAATAAAGCAGTAACAGTTCCCCCTTTGTGGTTTGCGCAGCATGATGCTGCGCCTTTTTTTGCGTCTTTTTTCAGGTAAACTACCCA
>CAJXZM010000263.1 GCA_913063125.1 uncultured Gammaproteobacteria bacterium
CTAGGCACAGAAGAGCTATCACGGCACGGTGAATTAGCTGTTGAGGCATAGCAGGTTCCTTTATTTTTATTGTGAAGTGGAACTCAACGGTCACTATATAGTCACTATTGGGTTCCAGGAGCGTAGAAAATACCACACCGGTACCATATAAACAATTTCTGGAACGATGTTTCCAAAAGGTACAAATGGTAACCAAAGACTACATTTGGTTATGATATTTACCCCAAAAGAAGCACTATTTTTATACAGAAAGGAGTACTTATACTTCAATAAATCAGCTTTTATCGTATTTTTAAGGGGATTTAAGGTCGACTTAGCGGCAAATCAATCCATTTACGCAATACCATTGCAATATTATTGCTTATTACAGGATGTTACCAAACCACCCGCCGTACGCGCCGAACCGCCACATTTGGTATAAACCGCATACCGGTTATAACTAAAGAAAGTAAAAATAGTTTTGTTTCAAATTGTAAGCAAAAACCAAAGTCACCTAGTTTTTATAATGTAATCAGCTACATATGCACTGATAGAACGCCTCAATAGAGGCCGACAGCTCATCTTTTCGCCAAACTGCATATGTTGTTGAATCCGCGACCTCGCCAGGTAAACTGTGCACTTTTAAGCCAGAAATTGCAGAATGAGCGGCAATAACTGATTCAGGTACAATACCTACCCCCATGCCTGCGACTGCGCAGACCATCAAGGCATGGTACGAGCGAATTTCCATGATACGCGGCACAACATTTGTGGCATTAAACCACTCTAACAAACGCTTTCTATAGGCACAGCCCTCGCTAAAGACCAAAATGGCAGGGTCAGCACCAAAATCTTTTGCTGTTTTGATAATGCCATTTTTAACACTTGTTATTGCAACCAACGTTTCATCAAATACCGGTTGCCGTGTTAGTCGATCATCCTCTATTGGGTCAGCTACAAGCACTATGTCGAGCTCTCCCATGATCACCCTTTCCGTTAATGTGCCCGAGGGGCCCGTTGATAAATCCACGTTAACCGCTGGGTGTTGTTGGTGGAACCTTACCAATGGTTCCGCCAAGCGTGCTGCAGCAACCGCCTCCATGGAACCCAACTTTAATGTTCCTTGAGGGTTGTCACTATTAAAGACATCAATAACCTGGTCAGCCAACTGCAAAATCTTATCAGCATACCCCATCAACAGTTTCCCTGATGATGAGATCACGAGGCGCTTCCTGTCACGAATAAAAAGCGTCTTTCCTAGCTCTTTTTCAAGTTTTTGGATGCGTGCTGTAACATTGGATGGCACCCTGTGGAGCTTTTTTGCAGCGTTACTCACTCCACCTTCTTCAACAACCGCTTTAAATACCTTTAAATCAGATATTTCCATCGTAATCCTCCAAATATCATTCTCTATAAATGAATATATTATTCATTATTTTTCATTTTTAAAGAATACGCAACTACTTTAGAATATACACCTATCCGATTACCACATTATTTAATCACTGTTACGAGGACATGATGAAAAATAAGATTGCACAAAGAAGAGGATACTTATTTGCACTCGGTGCTGTGCTTATCTGGACGGGTTTCATTGTAGTATCGCGCCTTGGAGGCATAAGCCAACTACTCCCCAATGACGTAATCGCAATACGCTACGCTACCTGCGCCTTACTATTATTGCCCGTTTGGTGGTTCAAATTTCGGTTTAACATACTAAACCCAAAGATAATTTGTAGCAGCCTTATTGGTGGCATTGCCTATGCCAGCTGCGCTTTCAGAGGTTTTGAACTCGCCCCAGCATCCCACGCTGCAGTTCTATTACCCGGCCTTATGCCGTTTTTTATTACATTACTATCGCGCATTATTTTTAAGGATCAGATTAAGCGCTCAAGCTGGATTGGAGTGGGGGTTATAACCCTAGGTGTATTTGCTCTGTTAGGCCAAAATCAATCATCAAGTACAGCAAGCGTTATCGGCGCCGGACAACTTTGGTTAATTTTCGCTGCTTTTTTCTGGGCTCTGTTCTCTGTTTTAGTGAAACACTGGAAAATATCACCATGGGAAGCAACCATCAGCCTTGCCCTTGTCACTGCAGTGATTTATTTACCAATCTACCTCGTCGCTCTACCTAGCAATATCAGTCTTTTATTGTGGAGAGATGTTCTTACGCAGGCGTTTTACCAAGGTTTTCTAGCAACGATTATTCAAATGTTGCTGTATGTTCGTGCAGTACACATCATTGGCCCCACGTCCATGGGCACAATGATGGCATCAGTCCCTATACTTGCCAGCATATCAGCCATCATTTTCTTGAATGAACCTTCAAGTATTTTTCTCGCTACCGGTGTCGTGTTAGTCAGCATCGGTAGCTGGATAAGCTACGCGCCACCTCGCATCAACCAGGAGCAATTCAATGCCTTACGTAAATATTAAAATCACCGATGAAAATGTCACCCCACAACAAAAAGCTGACCTCATTAAGGGGGCTACTCAACTACTCGTGGATGTATTGAATAAAAACCCAAAGACGACCGTGGTTGTCATTGACGAGGTGAGCACTGATAACTGGGGAATTGGTGGCGAAGTGGTTACGACACTTCGCGCAAAAGAAACGCGTTAATGGCATTAATGACTGGAGGGCAAGTATCCTCTTCTAAATGAAGGTGATGGTTTCCAGGCAACGTCAATAATGTCAAATCAGCAACAGCTTCAACCCGTAACTTTAACGGCCCGATGCTTGGAAAAAAGCCCTGCTCTGCTCCGATCAGTAGAGTAGGCGCTGCGATTTTTTTAAGGTATGCCATCACCATATCTTCGGTAAGACGGATAGCTGATCCCATTTTGAGTCGGGGATCGCTAGACCAGGTGACACCCTCAGGCACATCAACAAGTCCTCGCTCACATAGGTGAGTTGCTGCATCCGCACTTATAGCACCAACTACACCCTTACGCGCATCTACAGCATCTGTTAGCTCTCGATATACAGGCATATTAATCTTATGGGCCCTACGCATATCTTTAACGGCTTTTGCAAGCACATCAGGCGCTTGCTCCGCTGGCGAGGTATGAGTTCCGATCCCTTCAATAAGAATCAATCGATGAATACGTTCAGGGGCAACTGCAGCAACATACGTACTGATACCTGCCCCCATAGAGTGCCCCATAAGATTAAACTGCTCAAACCCTAATGCATCCGCAATAGCAAAAACATCATCTACGTTATCCACTAAATGATAACGTACGCCAGCAGGGCGGTGTGAAGAAGAACCATGCCCTGCTAAATCCACAGCGTAAATGTCTCCGTGTAACGCCGGGCCCAGTAGATTATACGTCGCGCAATTATCTAACCAGCCATGTAACGCCAATATGGGTAGCAGCCCTTCCCCCTCAGCCGAGGCTGGCCAATGTTTCCCTTGAACAGTCAAGCCATTAGGTAATTCAAGAGTGAATTCATTAGGTTGGCTAGTACTATTTAGACGTGACGACATAAACAAACTCTCTTTTGGTTAAACAGGCCGTTTTACAGGCAATATACGCGAAGCCTAAGCACAAGCCAATCGCGAGCGCTCTCCCTTTGATATCTTTGTCGGTTTTAGCCATGTCACAGGCTGGTTAGGCCTTTTATCATCCTCTACACTTAACTTATAATCCCCATTTTTTAGTCCTGCAGTAGAGGCATCTTTTCATGCGTACCTTTGATGATTTTTCGCTTAGCACTCAAGTGTTAAAGCAATTTTATACCAAGAAAATATCCATAAGCCCAACCTCAGAAAATCTTCGCGATATACTCAATGATAATCACAAATTGGTCGTTGCACTTAATCACGGCCCTATCCTAGCCCCCGGTGTAGTTAACGTTGCAATAGCGGACACCTTTCTCAAAAATGGTGGCGCTAACCGCACGCCAATGGGAGTTATTTGGAAGCACTTTTATAAAGTACCAGGCCTCAAGAAAGTGGCCGCCTACATTACACAAGTACAAGAGGCATACAATTTAGATGAGTTTGTTGAGCAATTTGTATCCCATGACTACAACGATCTCATGGTAATGCCAGAAGGTGAAAACTGTTGTTTTGGTGACGGCATTGAAATCCAACCGTATCTCAGCCCTCGTTTTGTTGAAATAGCGATTAAAGCAAACACTCCTATCCTTATTGGTGTTCATCACGGCACACACATATTGGCTTCCCCTTTAGAAATATCATCTCGTTATAACCGCTGGTTTAAAAAAATCATGCCTGAAAACAGCTATAAACGACTAAAGGATACTCAACTGATAAGCCTGCCAAAATTCACCGGAGGCAAAGTGAATATTGAATGCAGCTTTAAACTTTATCAACCAACGCTTACTTTAGAGCAACTAGCGGACGACAAAGAAGAGCGCATGCATCAGCTATGGAAAGAGTCAGATATTATTCGTAAACATATGCAAAAAATGATTGATGATATACAAGAAAACCAATAAATAGAAGTTACAGAAACAAGAAGAAGCACACACAAAAACGGCGCGTTTCAAAACATGAATCGCGCCGCCTTTATACTTGAGCGTCTAAATTACGCTCAAATCCTTACCTACTGCTCCCACTGCACTTCAATCTTCGCATCAAACCAAGACTCAAAATTATCTTGATAATGGGCTTCTAAAATATTTCGTTTCATCTTCAACGTCGGTGTCATGAATCCATTTTCGACAGTCCAGTCATCTTTAACAATAACCGCCGTACGTAACTTCTCATGAGGATCAACAACCTTGTTTACCGCTCGAAGAATAGCTTCAATATTTTTGTGTATTTCATCATTGGAATTACCAGTAGCCAAGTGCTCTCTATCAGCCTCAGACAACATCAACAATGCCATTGGCTGGGGCATCCCAGAACCAACAACACAGATCTGTTCTATATGAGAACAAGCCATCATTTTCCCTTCTATAGGGGCTGGCGCAACGTATTTACCCTTACTGGTTTTAAAGATTTCTTTAATACGCCCCGTGATTTTTAAACTACCATCTGCCTCAATATGGCCTACATCTCCGGTGTGAATAAAACCTTCATCGTCGAGAGTTTCAGCTGTTTTTTCTGGCTCTTTATAATACCCCAGCATAGTTGCAGGGCTCTTAACCAAGACTTCATTGCCATCACCCAGTTTAACCTCAACACCAGGGTTAGGTTGACCGACAAAACCCACTCGAGACTTTCCTGAACGCGTACTATGGGAGTAACCCATGTTTTCCGTCATACCGTACACTTCTAGAATTTCAAGACCAAGCTTTCCATACCATTCCAGCAAACTATTGGGTATTGGGGCAGCACCACTCAAGCAGAATCGAGCGTCAGCCAAACCTAGCTGTGTTTTAACTTTCTTTTTAACAATGCTTGAAACGATAGGGATTTTAAACAATCGATTCAGCTTTTTTTCTGGTAACTTAGCGAAAACACCCGATTGAAATTTGGCCCATATACGAGGAACTGCAAAGAAAATAGTAGGACGAGCACGTTTCAAATCAACCGCAAATGTATCCAGTGACTCTGCAAAATAAACGCGAACGCCCTGATAAACAGAAACGAGCTCAACGCACATTCTCTCCGCTACATGAGACAGTGGTAAATAAGAGAGTATTCGGTCGTTGGATGTCACTTCATAAATATTCGATGCCTCACTTGCACCAGCAGCGAGGCTTGCAAAATTATGCATCACACCCTTTGGCATCCCTGTGGTGCCAGATGTATAGATAATTGTCGCGAGTTCTTCATGGCTACGCGCAGGATTATCTGTAACGGGGGCACTGCTCGCAATAACATCATTCCAGGTATCGTAATCTGTGGGTGGGCTTAACGGGTATGAAATGCAATTAACATCAGCAGGTATGCCGGACTTCATATCGTCCCAGCCATCCAATTTGCCCACAAATAACGTCTTCGCATTACTGTGCTCTAATATTTGCTGAATAGTTTCAGGGGCAAGCGTTGGATACAAGGGGACAGATACGCCCCCCGCCATCCAAATCGCAAGATCGCTCATAATCCAGTGTGCGCAGTTTTTTGATAATATACCTACAGGTGTACCGTCTTCTACTCCTATAGATTTAAGATGACCTGCCATCCTACGTATTTGGTTACCGATTTCACCCCAGGTATAGTCCGTTATCTGACCATTACCCGTGGGCTGTGTAAAACAGATTTTATTGGGGTGGTTCCGTTCCCAGTAATAAAACCGCTCTAGCGGCAAAGGGGTGCCTGTTTTCACCATGGTTGAACCTTTTTCGTTAATGTCAGCAGAAGCAGTCATTGGGTATTACACTCCGTCTTAAAGTTACTAT
>CAJXZM010000264.1 GCA_913063125.1 uncultured Gammaproteobacteria bacterium
AGTTTCATCTCGAAGGAACTTATAATCGTACTCTTCAACTTCACTACCACCGATATCTTCAAAAGAAAATTCACTTCCCATAAATGGACCAGATTTTTTCTTCGACGCTATTTTCTTCACACGCTTTAACGCAGGAAGGTACAACCACTGATCATCATCTTTATTAGTATGAGCAAACGTTAACAATGCCGTTCCCTTCTGATCTTTTGGCGTATCAAAAATCATCAACGTTTTATCACCATCACCGTCCTTACCTTCCAGACCCTTTACCCGCATCTGACGCTTGCTGGTATTACCACGCTTGTCTTTAAGAACCATCAACATACCGCTTTTACTATCAACATATCCGTCACCGCGTTTATCAGCTTCTTCAAAAATTGCTAATCCTTTTTCCTCAGCCGTCTCTGCATGGCCAATTAAAGGCATCGACAGCAGCGCAACAGCAACCATAGGTTTCCAGATCTTTCGTAATTGGACAGTCTTTAACATAAGTTATTCCATTCTTAGTGATGTGAAGTGTAAGTTTAACGGTGTAAATCTATGTAAATACAGACATTATCATTGTTATCGTCTAAGGAATATAGGTAGAAATGCTATACCTAATCCATTTCCGCAGAAGTCAGCATTATACTGGGTTCAAGAGAACGTTTCGAGCCTGACTCTATAGTTCTTTTGTTACTTTTTCTCCCGTCTAAAAGAAGTAAAAAAGGTGCAAAAAACAATAGGTCTACCACCAGCGCCAAGATTATCGTTATTGACGTTAACGTTCCCATATTACTGCTAGGGTAAAACCCAGAAAACGATATAACAGCAAAATTCGCAACCAATACAACAGACGTCGATACAAGCGCAACACCTACCGTACTAAAGGCATATCTCACGGCATCTTCAGTACTCAAGTTTTGTTCTCTTTTCGCTCTAACATATTTGCTCAAAAAATGAACCGTATCATCAACAACAATACCAATGGTTAAACAAGCAACAATGGAGACTGACACGCCAACATTACCCATTGTTAGCCCCCATAAACCAAATGCCATGGCAGCTGGCATGACGTTAGGCAATAGGCTCATCAAACCATAGCGCCAAGAACGCAACGACACAATAATCATCAGTGAGATCATTACAAAAGCCGACAAGGTACCGCCCAACATACTAAGCACGTTTCTCCGCGTAAGTTGGCTAAACAATACATCTAAACCTGATGGTTTTGCCTGCATATACTCAGGCATATTTTGCTCTACCCATCGCCCTGCTTTTTTAGAGAATTGCAACACACCATCTGAGGATGTTCTAGATAATATAATGTGAAAATTTGATTCATCCTTATCCATCGTCATTTGATCATCTAACCCTAAACCAAACGGTAAAGACATTTCATACATCAACAAATACTGAGACGCCAAAGGCCTGCTATTAGGCACGGTATAAAACGCTTCATCGCCACCATTCATATTTCTATTAAGGCGTTTAGTAACATCACTAAACGTAAGTGCATAAACCACTTCAGGTTGACCCTCTGCCCATTCCTTAAATTCATTTAGCTTGGATAAATACTCGGGTTCACTCACACCTCCATTATCAATTGCTGGTAGTGAAAATTGGATTCGATGCAAACCTGTCATTTCTTTTGCTAGGAATTCATTGGCAATACGCACGTCATAGCTTTCATCAAAGTACTCAACCCATACATCATTAAATTCATTCATCGGTAAAAAAGCAGCCGTACCAAAAACCATGGTACCAACACCCCAAAAAAGCGTTCGTTTACGTCGAATGACAAACTCACCAAAACTGGCCATTTTGCGCTGTGACCAGCCTTCTCCCTCAAGTAATTTTGGTGCTGGAAAAATCGATAAAAATGCTGGCATCATTACAATTGACAAGAACCAGGCTACCAACACGCCAATAACAACAACATTGCCCAAGTCCCTAAATGGAGGTGATTCTGATGCGTTCAAACAAGCAAAGCCAATTCCAGTGGTAATACTTGTGAGAAAAATGGGTTGGAAATTTATACGTAAACTTTCAATAATTGCAGGCTTTTTATTTGCACCATTCCTACGCATTTCCTGCTGAAAGCTCACCAATATATGCACACAATCAGCCACACCCAGAGTAAGAATAATGACAGGTGCATAACTTGTTATCGGTAAGAAAACAATCCCTAATGTGGTTGAAAACCCCATTGCTGCAATGACCGACAGAACAACAATCGTCATGGTGAACACCATAGCCAACACACTGCGCATAAATAAAATCAAACAAAGAATTGCAGCGCACATGGACAATGGAAAAAAGATTTCAATCCCTTCTTTCGTCGCCTGCCCCATCGCATCACTAAATATCACAGTACCCGTTAACATAAATTCGGTATCTGGGTATTTTTCTCTAAATTCGTCTCGTAAATTTCGTGACCACTCAGCGATCATAGGCGATGATTTTTTATCTTCATCCTGAACTACAGTGACACCGACAACCGCAACATGCCCTTTCTCAGAGATAGCAGCATGAACTAATGCTGGTTCATCTAATGCAATACGTCGAATTCTATCAATCGCAGGGCTGTTTAGTTTTAATGCATCTTCTATTAAATACTCAGTATAAAGATCATCCCCATCCACTTCGGTATGTTGGAAATTGGTTAACGACGCCACCCGAATTGCCTTCGGCATTTCCCAGGATCGATCAGTTAATTCCTCTAATAACGCTAACGTCTCGGGCTTAAAGATATTGTTATCTTTCGGATGTACGATAAACAGTACAATGTCACGCGCACCATATTTAACCTCCAAATCCAATAATCGTTCAAGATCTGGATTCTCGTCCCCAAAAAAAGCCCGTGAGTTATTATTCATCTTAAAATCTTTAATGCCGTAACCTAATCCAGCTACCAACGCCAACGATATCAATATCGCCAAATACGGTTTATGCACAATCCAATCGTAAAATTTATTTAACATGACTTTCCCGGTTTCCCTAAAAACAAGTTCATTATTTTTATTCAACGTGGTTACGAACACCACACGTTATCGGCAGATCGTACTATTGACTACATTAATTGAGTGTGAGCAGCGTACCTTCACCGGCAGGTATTCTATTATGATTGTTATACCTTTTTACTAATGACCATCCTTGGTGTAAATAACCCGAAATGATTACCTCGCCACTCCACGCCCAGTGAGCACTAAATATGCAGACTGCATCCCAGAAGCACACAATATGGTACTTGAGTCCCCTACTGTAAAGAGCCATTGACGACATATCAACCGACTGCTGGCGGAATACCACAACAACGGATTAAACAGACTGTTTCACCAAGGAAACAATCTGTATTTCCTCAAATTAGCTAACCTCACCCATGTTTACCTTTACGTTAACGTCAACCTTGAGGTAATATTCTTGAACCTGGCTTCCCGCTTAACTAAGTAAGTAAGTTAGCCTTACTCCCGACTACGTGGAAAGAGAATGGCCGAAACAACCCCAAATACATACACTATTAGCGAATTGGCGAAAGAGTTTAATATTACAACTCGAGCTATTCGATTCTATGAAGACAAAGGCATTCTAAACCCATCAAGGAAGGGGCAAAAACGCATATACAGCCCTCGTGACCGTATTTTATTAAAGCTCACATTACGTGGTAAACGCATTGGTTTCACATTGGCGGAAAGCCAAAAACTCTTTGATATGTACCAACATGGGGAAGATAACAAAGACCAGCTGGAAACCATGCTTGCGACGTTAGATGAAAAAGATGCGTTACTTACACAGCAAAAGCTCGATATCGAAGAGATGGAAGCAGAACTACAAGCTGCGCGAGAGCGTTGCTTTAGTGCCATCAAAAAAATAGACAACGCCTAAACATTCAGCGAACTAATCAACTACATAGCAAGAGTGCGCATCAATGACAACACTATACCCTTCTCTCAACTTCGACCTCGGCGACACCATTGACGCGCTTAGAGATTCCGTTAATCGTTTTGCACAAGCTGAAATTGCGCCTCGTGCAGCAGATATTGATCATGACAACCTCTTCCCTAATGATTTGTGGAAAAAATTTGGTGATATGGGATTACTCGGTATCACGGTTTCAGAAGAATACGGCGGCTCCGGTCTTGGTTACCTAGCACACGTTGTTGCTATGGAAGAGATTAGCCGCGCATCCGCGTCTGTTGGATTAAGCTACGGCGCTCATTCTAACCTTTGTGTTAACCAGATAAATCGTAACGGTACTGATGCACAAAAAGCAAAGTATCTACCCAAACTTGTTAGCGGCGAACACATTGGAGCCCTAGCAATGAGCGAACCCAATGCCGGTTCAGATGTTGTTAGTATGAAATTGCGTGCGGATAAAAAAGGCGACCGTTATGTACTTAACGGTAACAAAATGTGGATAACTAACGGCCCAGATGCCGATACCTACGTAATTTATGCCAAAACCGAGCTAGAAAAAGGACCTCACGGCATCACAGCGTTTATTGTTGAACGCTCTTCTCCTGGATTTACCCAAGCCCAAAAGCTCGACAAACTAGGCATGCGTGGGTCAAATACCTGTGAATTAGTTTTTGTTGATGTAGAAGTACCTGAAGAGAACATTCTCGGAAAGCTCAACGAGGGCGTAAAAGTTTTGATGAGTGGCCTTGATTACGAACGGGTTGTATTATCCGGTGGGCCAACGGGAATAATGCTTGCTTGTATGGATATTGTTGTACCCTACATCCATGACAGAAAACAATTCGGTAAAGCCATTGGCGAATTTCAGTTGATGCAAGGGAAAATTGCGGATATGTACACGCTAACCAATGCCAGCCGAGCCTATTTATATACCGTTGCCAAAGCTTGTGATCGACAAGAAACCACACGCAAAGATTCTGCAGCAGTCATACTCTACACTGCAGAGAATGCAACTAAGTTAGCCCTTGAAGCCATTCAAACCTTAGGGGGTAATGGTTATATCAATGAGTATCCAACAGGACGTTTATTGCGTGATGCGAAATTGTATGAAATTGGCGCAGGGACATCAGAAATACGTCGAATGCTTATTGGACGTGAATTATTTAACGAAACATAAATCGTTACTTTCCCCAGACAAACTCATTAGAAATCGCAACCATTTCATACCCGACAGACCGGGACGATCAGGAACAAGCCATGCCACAGATAAAATCAAAAGCAAACCCCAACAGTGAAGCCTTTCACAGCAACGTTGAAGCAATGCAATCCTTGGTTTCTCATTTACAAGAAACCGTTGCCACCATTGCGCAAGGCGGCGGTGAAAAATCACAACAACGTCATCTCGCACGAGGAAAGCTATTACCTCGCGATCGTGTAAAACAGTTACTTGATCCAGGCTCCCCTTTTCTAGAGCTTTGCCAACTGGCGGCTCATGAGGTTTATGGTGAGGATGTTCCTGCTGCTGGGGTTATCTGTGGTATTGGCCGCGTATCAGGCCAAGAGTGTATGATTGTTGCCAATGACGCGACGGTAAAAGGTGGCAGTTATTACCCACTAAGCGTTAAAAAACATTTACGCGCACAAACCATCGCAGAGGAAAACAACTTACCTTGTATTTACTTGGTAGACTCAGGTGGTGCTAACCTTCCTCGTCAAGACGATGTATTCCCCGATAAAGAACACTTTGGTCGAATTTTCTTTAATCAAGCCAATATGTCCGCTAAAAACATTCCACAAATTGCCGTTGTTATGGGTTCCTGTACTGCGGGTGGTGCTTACGTTCCAGCAATGGCGGATGAAAGCATAATAGTTAAAGAGCAAGGTACCATTTTCCTCGCTGGCCCTCCTCTGGTAAAAGCGGCAACGGGCGAAGTTGTTAGTGCAGAGGATTTAGGGGGCGCAGAAGTGCACTGTAAAATTTCTGGCGTATCTGATTACATGGCTGAAAATGACGAGCACGCGCTACAACTTGCTCGTAACTGTATAAGCCGCTTAAATAGAAAAAAACACTTAGATTTTGATGTGACTGAAACGGTCGCTCCTGCATATCCAGTAGAAGAAATATACGGAGTGGTTCCATCTGATTTAAAAACACCTTACGACGTACGAGAAGTTATTGCTCGTACCGTTGATGGCTCAGAATTTGATGAATTTAA
>CAJXZM010000265.1 GCA_913063125.1 uncultured Gammaproteobacteria bacterium
ATGGAAAGTTCATTTTACCATCCATGGTTAACGAACATCACTAGATAGGACAGAGCCTACATATCAGATTACCGTTATATTCTCCCTACAACCCGCACCATTCCGGCCGTTAGACTCGCTACATCCTCATCGCTCATAACGAATGGCGGCAGTACATAGACCAGCTTGCCAAATGGCCTTACCCAAATACCCTCCTCCACAAACATTGGTTGTACGGTAGGCATATGCACTGGCTCATGCAACTCAATCACACCTATAGCTCCGAGCACACGAACATCGGCAACTTGTTCCAAATCTTTAGCGGGTAACAACCCTTTCAAAAGCTGCTTCTGCAAGTTACTAACCAGGGCTTGCCAATTACCTTGTAATAGCAATTCCAGGCTGGCGTTGGCTACAGAACACGCTAGTGGGTTAGCCATGAAGGTCGGACCATGCATAAACACACCAGCTTCTCCCTCACTGATACCTTTTGCGACTTTGTCAGTGGTTAACGTGGCAGCCAAGCTCATGAAGCCGCCTGTTAACGCCTTGCCCACACACAAGATATCTGGACTGATATCTGCATATTCACACGCAAATAATTTACCTGTACGGCCAAAACCTGTGGCAATTTCATCACAAATTAATAACACATTGAATTCATCACATAACTCACTGACACGCTTTAGATAAGCCGGGCTGTAGAAACGCATACCTCCAGTTCCCTGCACTATGGGTTCAAGGATCATGGCGGCAATGGAGTCACTTTTTTCTACAAGGGTCTGTTTTAAATCTTGTACGTGATGCTCTGAAAATACATCGTCGAACATGCATTGTGGCGCTTCAACAAAGATGTGCTCCATCAAAACGTTATCAAACATATGATGCATGCCGTTCTCAGGGTCACTCACTGACATAGTGATGAAGGTATCACCGTGGTATCCGTTTCTTACGGTAATAATTTTGTTCTTTTGTTTTTGCCCCTGGCTAATCCAATATTGAAACGCCATTTTAATCGCTACTTCAGCTGCCACTGACCCACTGTCGCTGATAAAAACCTTGTTTAAGCCTGTCGGGGTTATGTCGACGAGTGTTTTACAGAGTTTTACCGCGGGTTCATGAGTCAGCCCACCGAACATCACGTGAGCCATATTATCGATTTGATCTTTTGCCGCAGCCTTTAATACGGGGTGGTTATAGCCATGCAGCACTGACCACCAGGACGCCATACCATCAATGAGTTGGCGGCCATCCTTTAAGGTAAGTCGCACCCCATCGGCACTAACCACGGGAAATGGCGCCAATGACATATCAAAAGACGAATACGGATGCCACACGTGTTTTTTGTCAAGCTCTAAAATTTGTTCTTCGGTTAATATTGTTGCCATATGTTTTTGCCAAGAAGTGGTTCTGTTTAATATGGCCAGAGTTGAATAGACTGTGACCTAACGCGTTTTACAATAGATGGCACATAGACTATCACACGATAAACCCCTAGTAATTGTAGTCACTAGGGGTTTTCAGTCTAATACTATTATTTCATTTGATAATCACAGTATTTTTGACTATCAAGGCCATCTGATGCGTCACCAACACCTTTGCCTCCAAAGCCACCGCCATCATCACCTACGCCACAGCCCCCGTAGACTTTAGGAGACCTTATCTTTGGTTGGTAACGCTAAAAAGACATACATTAACAACAAAAGGGGAATTATCGCTACCAATACCCGCTATTCCTCCTGATCTATCATAAGTTCAACCGAGTTCATTCGTCATAAAATGGCCATCCTATCACCTTACTTTATCGTAATTTAATAGGAATATTGACTAATGAAAAATGGCAATAAAGAACTACTTTTTAACAAAATATCAAAATTTAACATTTCCTCAGATTCTAGCCAAATATGGCGAACGATAGAATCAGGTGTTACCAATCACGCAAGAAACTTCTACAACGGAAGAATCAAAGATAATTCGTCTGGCTCTACATTTTTTGATTGGTGGGAAAGTTGTTGTGATTTACTACTTCATCGACAACTCGTTATTTGCGATGTCAATTTTGATGATCGCAGTACCAAAGGATGTGAATATATCGAAGTCCTAAATCGAGGGCCCATCATTATTGATATTTCAAAATTACGGATAAATGCTGGTAACAAGGGGCAGGACTACCTTTTCCCAGAACGAACAATTATTTTGCCTAAAGAAAAATTGCGAATCTATACACAGTCTAAAGAAGGATTGAGTTTTCAGAGCAGCCAACCGTTACTAAATAATAAGGGAGATACCGTTTTCTTATACGATCAAGAAGACATCCTAATTTCATCCTGGGCCTACGGTTGTGGCGCAAGCGATGACATCGAAATTGGTTTTATCAACTATGATGGAGAACAAGCGAGAACTGAAAATGATGAATTTGTAGAGATCGCCAATACTGGCCAACATTTGCTTGATCTTTCTGGATGGCAGGTAAGCTCCGGGAAGGATCAGATATTTCATTTTCCAGAAGGAAGTAAAATCCAACCCTTTTGTTCCATTCGAATCTATACCAATTTAATTGATGAAACTACCGGCGGGTATTCTTTCAATAGCTCTCGTGCCATATGGAATAACAAAGGTGACACTGGAAGATTAAAAGATGCGAAGGGGACATTAGTATCTGAATACTCTTATCAGAGAGAATAGAATACATATGAAACCAATCGAAAATTGAATCGCAGTTGATTGATTATAGTTAGAAGAACGTTACTACATCATCATAAACTCACATTATCGCCGGAAAAACATCATGATAGATAACGAAAAAGATACCCGTCCACCAGTTTCTCCCGATATTGTGAAAATCATTAATGATGGACAAAAATTGATTGCCTACATAGCCAAGGATGGCGACGCTCAACTTGACCCTGATGTTACTCGAATTATTATCGATGCAAAATACAAAATAGTTAACAATCAATGGGACGCAAAAGATGAAGGTGTATTTCTCGTCAACTACGACAGATTAGCTAAAATTGTTTACCCAGTAACTGTAGAAAGCCTTAACTCAATCATCCCCACATACAAGGGAAAAAAACGCATAAAAACAAAAGCTGAGCGAGCAGTATCTTCCTACCGAAGATATACAATGCTCTCGTTAGTATTTCTATTGCTCTGTCAGATATATTGGCTTTGTGGACATCAATTACGGGGGAACTTAGAAAGTATCATGACTAACAGAGAGAATATTCGCACTGCTTTTGAGAGTACTGAAAATGACAGTCCAGAAAGAAACGCCCAGAGAATAAAATTGAATATAAGCAACCAAGAATTAGATGCAAACTATAAATTACTAGTGCTATGGAATACTGCATGGACTCTTGGCGGAAGCTTTAATGACACTATTCCGAGATACTTTCAAGCGGAATACGAGGCGAAAAAAACCAACTACGAGAACAGTAAAACCGACAATTCTATTGCCCTTCAGGAGTTAGAATTATCGAGAATACTACATCAAGTTCGCATGGTGTTGTTCGAACATACTTTATCGGCAGACTTTATTCTAAGCACGTTTCAGGGCTACCTCCTCCCTCTTCTTTATGGTCTTCTCGGGGCCCTAATTTTTGTACTTAGAAGCCTCATGAACGAGGTGAAAACCATGGTATACACGCCAAATTCAGAAATTAAATTTCGCCTTAGAATCACTCTCGGCGCACTTGGAGGAATGATCGTGGGATGGTTTCTTAAGCCAGATGAAACCAATGCATTAGCCTCCTTATCTCCGATGGCCATTGCATTTCTAATGGGGTATAACGTTGATATGCTGTTTTCGATTATGGATAAAGCAATCGATAACATTAGAAAGAGCATTGACTCTCCAGAAAAAAAGTAAAATCAACAAACAGCATCTAGATAAAGATATCATTCTTAGGTGGTGAGGTGTCCCCCAGATCTATCAGAAAAAGGAGGGACCCTCTCCCTCCCCCTTGCAGAAATTAAAATATTAGTCTTGAGTACCCAATAAGAAATGAGATCTACGGGTGAATCGATCCTCTGGTACATTTATCCAATTCGTTGGATTAGTAAGCTCTTTAGTAAATCCAACAAGGTCATTATCTGCGACTAATTTTTGGATCCGCTTTCGGCTACTCGGTGTATAATCGCCCCGGTAACGCAAATCTATCATAATATCCTTAATTTTGGGATCAAGTTCATCCCAATTAACCGCGCCGTATGTTTCTACGCAATCCTCCTTATTACAAATCCGCTTCACATCCTCCTCTATTTCTTTGTACACACTACAGAACAATGACTCTTGAGACTCCATGCTAATTTCAATATTACCTAAATTATTACTCTCAATAAACGCCTTTGCACCATCACCGGAAAGCCCTGCCGCTGACCCTAATATGATAGCTACATTTCGCTCCACGCCAGCATCAATCAAATCCGATTGAATTCTATCATTAGTTTTTTCCTTCATATCGTATCCTCGCCCTATCGTCAAACCCGACGTGTCACCAGGAACATGAAGTACCCTACTATGAAAATACCCACCTTCTGTTCCTTCTGCTTCGTACGTTACTACACCTTTTTCAATAGACATGTTAAAAATCCCGTTTAATCGTTTATGGGTTATAGATCACCAATCAACGAAAAGTTTATTCATTGATGATGTTTCTAGCTATTAATTAGTAAAAATATTTACTGAATTAAGAAAATCAATGTAGATAAATAGTGGGCATTTAACTCGGTTAAAACACGCATATACGCAGATTGCATTACGAGGCTTAAAGATATTTTCACTTACTAAACTAAATTTTCAGTTATTCTGAATTATTTTCGCCCCTTAGATACACAGTAACAAACCTACGAATTCTTCCTTATAAGTCATTATTGGTAAAAACGGCGCAATATCCCCCTGTATTCCCCCGATCTAAATGGACACAAAGACACTTAATATAACGACACCACTTCCGGTAACAAGAGGATTCCCCCAGTGAAAACAAATCCAATAAAGCTACATAGTATGGCTATACCCGCTATGTTAACCTTGTTTTTTTTGCAAGCATGTTCCCTAAGCATGGTTTCAGATTACGACCAGAAATCGTTGGATCAAGCAGAAGCATTGGCAACAGAGATCGACTATTTCTTCGCTAAATTGAGCTATATACCAGAAAAGGAACGTATCTATTCCGAAAGTTCAAAGAGCTACTTGGATATTGAAGTTGAATTAAACGCATTGAAATTCCGACAAAGTTCCAGAACACTTAACGAACTAACACTTAAACAAGTAGATATTGTAATAACGCTATGGAAACAGGAAAGGGAACGGCATGAGGAGAAAAATTCTCTGAATGATTTCCTGATAAAACGTCATAGAAGGCAATTCAATCAGATGTTCCTCGCCATTATTCGAGGCGAAGAATCCAAACCGAATAAACAACAATAGACTAAGGAATACCTCAATGAGCCTAAATATAAACGATATCATTAAAGACATGGCTAACAGTGCCAAGAAATCATTACAAAAGGAAGGAAATGGGGTTGGCGATGAAGTTTTAAATATCTTAGAAAAAAACAAAGATAACCTTGCTGAACTCGCAGCCGCAAGGTCGCAAGGTAATATTGATGAAAAAGACTTTAAGATAGAGATCGAACGTGAAAAACAAGTATTAGAAGTACAGCTGTTAGCAATGGAAATTGCATCAAAATCTGCTATTCAGAAAGCAATGAATGCTGCCATGTCAACACTAACCAATGCAGTTTCCGCCGCAATTTAAGCTACGTTAACACGCTATTATCTTCATCGTTCATCCATTACAACGTTATTTATCCTTGAACGATGAAGATAATAACCATTGATAAGACATACTTATGAACAAAACAATGGGACGTCGCCGATACC
This sequence comes from uncultured Gammaproteobacteria bacterium, assembly GCA_913063125.1. Lineage (GTDB taxonomy): Bacteria > Pseudomonadota > Gammaproteobacteria > Pseudomonadales > Ketobacteraceae > 42-54-T18. The sequence continues at coordinate 5,867 of CAJXZM010000265.1, forward strand.
GAATCATTCGTACTTTTCGGCCTTATTTCAGAGCACGAAAACCCGCAGATATGCCCATTGAATCAAAAACCCAAAAATACACTACAACGGACACCTCAGATCAGGTCGTAACCTTTCCATCCATCAACAACCCCTATGATTACTTAATCAGTCAACCAGAATGTTGTGGTCAAGAAATTTGGCCACAGTTTAGTAGGAATTCCGGTATAACTTTTCAGTCCTATTCGGAGTGTTCCCA
>CAJXZM010000266.1 GCA_913063125.1 uncultured Gammaproteobacteria bacterium
AAACCAGCTTCGCCCTTCCTAAGTAAATTCCCGGTTTTACGAGTATTTGACTGAGGAGGAAGGCTCATAATGATTGGCACTCTAACGGTTAAAGTGCCAAATAATGATTTTATATATCAGTCAACAGGATTATACCTGTTAAGTTCACATCCAGTGGGAGATGAGAAAAAATGAATATTCGTCCATTACATGATCGTGTGGTTGTTCGTCGTCAAGAAGAAGAAACTAAATCTGCAGGCGGTATCGTATTACCGGGTTCTGCTACTGAGAAGCCTTCTCAAGGTGAAGTTCTCGCTGTAGGCGCTGGAAAAGTGACTGAAAACGGTGAAGTTCGCCCTCTAGACGTAAAAGCTGGCGATAAGGTTCTTTTTGGTCAGTACTCTGGCAACACCGTAAAAATTGACGGTGAAGAGTTATTGATCATGAGCGAAAACGAAATTTTTGGCATTCTTGAAAGTTAATTGAGCGTTTAGCTCTCTTCAAGACCCCCAAACACATTAGATTCAGAATTTTACAGGAAGGAAAAAGAATATGTCCGCTAAAGAGGTTAAGTTTGGTGATGACGCACGCGTCAAAATGGTTGCTGGTGTAAATATCCTAGCCGACGCAGTTAAAGTTACTTTAGGCCCTAAAGGTCGTAACGTTGTTTTAGATAAGTCGTTTGGCGCGCCTACTATCACAAAGGATGGTGTGTCTGTTGCTAAAGAAATCGAACTTGCAGACAAGTTTGAAAACATGGGCGCACAAATGGTGAAGGAAGTTGCTTCTCAAGCCAATGATGCTGCTGGTGACGGAACAACTACTGCTACTGTTCTTGCTCAGTCTATTCTTAATGAAGGTCTTCGTTCAGTTGCTGCTGGCATGAACCCAATGGATCTTAAGCGTGGTATTGATAAAGCGACTATTGCGGTTGTAAACCAGCTGAAAGAGCTTTCTGCTCCATGTACTGATTCAAACTCAATTGCACAGGTAGGAACTATCTCTGCGAATGGCGACACTCAAGTGGGTGCAATCATTGCTGAGTCAATGGAAAAAGTCGGTAAAGAAGGTGTTATTACTGTTGAAGAAGGTAGTGGTCTAGAAAATGAACTTGATATTGTAGAAGGTATGCAGTTTGATCGTGGCTACCTTTCTCCTTACTTTGTTAACAACCAAGACAACATGACTGCTGATCAAGAAGCGCCATTGATTCTTTTGGTTGATAAGAAAATTTCCAACATCCGTGAATTGCTTCCTGTTTTAGAGGCTGTTGCAAAAGCAAGCAAGCCTCTATTGATCATCGCTGAAGATATTGAAGGCGAAGCGCTAGCAACATTGGTTGTTAACAACATGCGCGGCATTGTTAAAGTTGCTGCTGTTAAAGCGCCAGGTTTTGGTGATCGTCGTAAAGCAATGTTGCAAGATATCGCTATTTTGACCGGTGCTACGGTTATCTCTGAAGAAGTTGGTATGTCTTTAGAAACAGCTACTTTAGACGATCTTGGTACTGCTAAACGTGTCAATATCAGCAAAGAAAACACAGTAATCATTGATGGTGCTGGTGAAGTATCAGAAATCGAAGCTCGTGTTAACCAGGTTCGTGCTCAAATCGAAGAGTCTAGCTCTGATTACGATAAAGAGAAGCTTCAAGAGCGTGTTGCTAAGCTTGCTGGCGGTGTTGCCGTGATCAAGGTTGGAGCTGGTTCTGAAATCGAAATGAAAGAAAAGAAAGCCCGTGTTGAAGATGCGCTTCATGCTACTCGTGCAGCGGTTGAAGAAGGCGTTGTTGCTGGTGGTGGTGTTGCCTTGGTTCGTGCTCTAGCATGTGTTGAAGAGCTTAAAGGTGAGAATGATGATCAGGACGCAGGTATCGCTCTAGCACTTCGTGCAATGGAAGGTCCTATCCGTCAAATCGCATCTAACGCTGGTGCAGAAGCATCGGTTGTTGTTGATAAGGTTCGTTCAGGCGAAGGAAGCTTCGGTTTCAACGCTGCAACAGGCGAATATGGCGATATGATTGAGTTGGGTATTCTTGATCCTACTAAAGTAACACGTGCTGCACTTCAAGCTGCTGCTTCTATTGCTGGTCTTATGATCACAACCGAAGCCATGGTTGCTGATGCTCCTGAAGATGGTGCTGCTGCTGGTGGCATGCCTGATATGGGTGGCATGGGCGGAATGGGTGGCATGGGTGGAATGGGCGGAATGATGTAATTCATTTTTGCTTGATGTGAGGGCTGTTGCCCTCATGTCCACATAAAAAAACCTCGCGCTTAGCGGGGTTTTTTTATGTCTGATTGTCTGTGCTTTCAAGATCAACTAAGCTACAGGTTGAATAGGGCAATAATAGAATAATAATGGCTAACGTAAACACTCATTCAGTGAAAGCGAATAAAAATACAGGCGATGCGTTACGGGTCGAGCCTATATTATCCAATGCTAAAAGTGGCTTGTATGGTATTTGGGTATTGACGTTGTTTTGGAACGCGATAAGTTGGCCGATATTAGTGGCTGCTAGTGGAACCTTGATGGGTCAGTTTCAACAGGGTGATAGGGTGCCGTTACTTGCATTGTTATTTCCTGTGGTTGGCATCGTTTGTTTGGCAGTAGCGGTTAGGCGTTTTATTGCATGGCGGCGATTTGGAGAAACTCCGCTATTCCTTAATCCATATCCTGGCTCTATCGGTGGGCATGTCGCGGGTACTATTTGTTTGCCTGGTTTCATTCCAAAAGGTATACGTTATGATGTTTCTCTCGTTTGTATGTATACCTACGAAACGCGTGATTCAGATAATAAACATCGCAGTGCTGAACGGATGATTTGGCAACATTCACAGGCAGCTCAATTACGCAGAGGGTTAAATAGAGGTAGGGATAGTATGAATCTACTTTTCCGGTTTGATGTGCCTGAAGGTTTGCCTCGTTCTGAAAGTAAGTCTGGGAATTATCACCATTGGCGTATCCATGTGCATGCAGAAATGGATGGTGTTGATTTGGATCGATCTTTCGATGTTCCGGTGCACCCCACCAGTGAGCATACAACGTTGGGCTTGAAGCAAAATAGTCGGCAAAAAAGTAATCAGTATTTGGAACAATTGACATCGATAATGCGTGTTGAAGTAGGGCCAGACCTGTTGCACATGGTTTTCCCGCAGGGGCGACGAAAGCCATTAGGTTCAGTGATGATGGTGACGGGGCTGCTGCTGCTTGCGCTTGGTTTTTTTATGTTGAAATTGGGCGGCCAAGAGCAGGGGATGTTTGTGTTAACCTTTGCAGGGCTTATATGTTTAATAGTAAGTGCTCCTGTTATATTGTTTGGCCTTTATGTACTGTGTAATGTGTTGGATGTTAAAATTGCTAAAGACTCAATTACAGTAAAGCGAACCGTTTTTGGTGTTGGTTTGTACCGTAAAAAAGTAGCGATGTCTCAACTTAAACAGGTCGTGTTGGAGGGGGGGGGGCGTAGTCGAGTCAACGGATTGTATACCGTTACATTTAGAGTGTTGGCGCTAGGCCGTAATAAAGAAAAATTGGTGCTAGCAGAGGGCCTAAAAGGCAAGCCGTTGGCAGAGGAAGCCCTTCATTTTATTCGTGCAAATGGAAATTTGGTTGTGTGACGCAGTCTTTATGCTAAGCGCTTGGCAAAGGCTGCATAGCTCGTTATAGTTGGCCGTTTCAGGGGTATGACTAATGAAATGCCTGATATGTTGGTAGAGTAATAGAAACAATACGTATCCTGATTAGGTTATAGAGACTTGGTCTGGCTGGGTTTTACATTGAGTTTATTGGGCTTATAAAAGGTACAGACGAAACATGAGTGCAAACGAAAAATTAGTTGTTTTTGATACCACATTGCGGGATGGTGAGCAAAGTCCTGGTGCTTCCATGACTCAGGATGAAAAGCTACGTATCGCAAAGGCGTTAGAGCGTATGCGAGTGGATGTCATTGAAGCTGGTTTTGCGATTGCAAGCCAGGGTGATTTTGAATCAGTACAAGCTATCGCCAATACCATTAAGGACAGCACTATATGTAGTTTGTCTAGAGCAATGGATAGTGATATAGATCGAGCAGCAGAAGCACTAAAAAATGCTAACTCTGGTCGTATCCATACATTTATAGCGACGTCGCCCATTCATATGGAACACAAGTTGCGTATGAGCCCTGAGCAGGTAGTTGAGCAGGCGGTTCATGCGGTTAAGCGTGCACGTAACCTCGTCGCAGATGTCGAGTTTTCCTGTGAGGATGCAGGGCGCTCAGAATTGGATTTTATGTGCCGTATCATCGAAGCGGTTATTGATGCTGGTGCTACAACCATTAATGTGCCTGATACAGTAGGTTATGCGATGCCCTCGCAGTATGGTCATACAATGAAGCAGCTTATTGAGCGCATTCCTAATTCAGACAAAGCCATTTTTTCAGTGCATTGCCATAATGACCTGGGGTTGGCTGTTGCTAACTCATTAGATGCGGTCATGAATGGTGCACGACAAGTGGAGTGTACTATTAATGGTTTGGGAGAGCGGGCAGGTAATGCGTCGTTAGAAGAGATCGTGATGGCAATAAAAACGCGCCCAGATTTCTTTAATGTTGAAACGAATATACGAACCGAAGAAATTGTGTCAACGTCTCGTTTGGTTTCCAGTGTTACCGGTTTCCCTGTACAACCTAACAAGGCGATTGTGGGTGCAAATGCATTTGCTCATGAGTCCGGTATTCATCAAGACGGTGTGATTAAACATCGAGAAACCTATGAAATAATGAAAGCTGAAGATGTTGGTTGGAATGCCAATAAAATGGTGATGGGAAAGCACTCCGGTCGAACGGCCTTTAGGGCGCGTTTGGAAGAGTTAGGTACGGTGTTTGAAACTAGCCAGGAATTAAATGAAGCGTTTATCCGGTTTAAGGCATTAGCGGATAAGAAACATGAAATCTTTGATGAAGATTTGCAGGCGCTAGTGAGTGATACACAAAAGTTTGTTGCTAGTGAACGGTATGGTTTTGTTTCATTGTCTGTATCGTCAAAAACAGGGGATGTTCCCGATAGCCATATAGAGATCACGGTGGATGGCGAGGCGAAAGAAGCAAATGCTGAAGGTGCCGGCCCAGTTGATGCCACGTTTAAAGCCATTGAGGTAATTGCTCAGAGTAATACGAATTTAGCGTTGTTTTCTGTGAATGCGATTACTAGCGGTACCGACTCGCAAGGCGAGGTTGTTGTGCGGTTGGAATCCGGTGGTCGTATTGTTAATGGTCGTGGAGCTGACGTTGATATCGTTGTTGCTTCTGCAAAAGCCTATGTTGATGCATTGAATCATTTGGAAAATGCAACGAATGAGAAAGGTCATCCACAAAAAAGTGCTGTCTAACTATTTATGCTATCTAGCTGTTTATTAAGGAGGTTTTTCCGTGTTAGAAGCTCGTAGGCGTGCATATATGAAAGCGATGGGGGTGATGCAATTTAGCCCTATCAACGCTATCGATGGTGCGGGCGTATCCCCGGTATTGTTACCGGAGCAGGTGTATCCAGAATTAGTTGATGTACCTTATGTGGAAGAAACAGTACCACAAGAGACCTTTCAGCAAGCCCCGTCGAATGCTCAGGTGCCGCAAAGTCAGGTTATACCTCCACAGGCAGAGGTATTGAGGTCTGAGGCGAATCAACATCAAACGAACAAACCTCCTTCGAATAAGGCCGGCCCAGACACATCGATTCCAATGCAAACCGTAACGCCTAAGGCCTCTTTTTCAGAAGCTGCGTTGCAACATGACGGACCACCACCAACACCGGATATTAAAATTACTCCGCTGGATGAAACTGTAACGGTTGCATCTGAGAAAAAAGGGCATGATGAGGTTTTACGTTTTGCGTTGACGATGGTGGAGATCCCTGGGAAATTACTAGTGCTTGCAGATTTAAGTGATGCAAATGCAATGGGTTGCTCAACAATGGAATACCATTTGTTGCAAGCCGTGTTAAAAAGCATTTCTCTTGAGGCCGAACCTAGTCAGCATTTGTTTCGTTGGCCG
>CAJXZM010000267.1 GCA_913063125.1 uncultured Gammaproteobacteria bacterium
CGCGATATGTTAAAAGCGGGCGTCCATTTTGGACACCAAACCCGTTATTGGAACCCTAAAATGGGTCAATACATTTTTGGCGCTCGTAACAAAATTCATATCATTAACTTAGAGCACACTGTGCCTGCGTTTAATGATGCGCTTAACTACATCAATAAGACTGCTGCTAACAAGAACAAAATCTTGTTTGTAGGTACTAAGCGTGCAGCGGCTAAAATCATTAAAGAAGAGGCCGCTCGTGCCGGTCAACCATACGTTAACCATCGTTGGTTAGGTGGAATGTTGACTAACTGGAAGACTATTCGTCAGTCTATCCGCCGTCTTAAAGACCTTGAAGTTCAAGCGGGTGATGGAACATTTGAGAAGTTAACCAAGAAAGAAGCGCTGATGCGTACTCGTGAAGTTGAAAAGCTAGAGCGTAGCCTTGGTGGAATCAAGAACATGGGTGGTTTACCTGACGCGCTGTTCGTTATTGATGTTGACCATGAGCGTATCGCTATTCAAGAAGCGAATAAGCTAGGTATTCCAGTAATTGGTATCGTTGATACTAACAGTAATCCTGATGGCGTTGATTACGTTATCCCTGGTAACGATGATGCGATCCGTGCGATCCAGTTGTTTGTTACTGCGGTAGCGGATGCTTGTAGTGAAGGTACTGAGTACGCGCAAACACAAAGCGGTGATAAAGACGGATTTGTTGAAGTTGCAGAAAAAGCTGCACCTGAAGCAAAAGCTGGCTAAGTCATAGCGGGCAAGCAAGAATTAACTAGCTTGGCTAGTTCTAAAAAAGGGGGCTATGCCCCCTTTTTTAGAACTAGGGTAAGCAACTGATTGTAATACAGAAAATTTAAGAGGTTAGGCTAATGGCGATTACAGCTGCATTGGTAAAAGAGTTACGTGACCGTACCGGGTTAGGCATGATGGAGTGCAAAAAAGCACTTGTAGCGACAGACGGTGATATTGAAAAAGCAATTGATGACATGCGTAAGTCAGGTCAAGCAAAAGCGGCTAAGAAAGCAAGTCGTACTGCTGCTGAGGGCGCTGTTGTTACTAAAATCAGTGAAGATGGTAAGGTTGCTATAATCCTAGAAGTTAATAGTGAAACTGATTTCTCTTCTCGTCATGACGATTTTAAGAGTTTCTGCGATAAGGTTGCGGCTTGTGTATTGGCAAACAAAGAATCTGATGTTGAAAAGCTGAAAGAGCTAGAATTTGAAGGTGGCTTAACAGTAGAAGCTGCGCGATTGGCTCTTGTTCAAACGATTGGTGAAAACATTCAGGTTCGCCGAGCTTCAGTTGTTGAAAGTGCTGACGGTATCGTGGGTGGTTATATCCACGGTGTTAAAATTGGTGTTCTTGTTGCGCTTAGCGCAGGTGATGCGGATCTGGCAAAAGATGTCGCAATGCATGTTGCTGCTGCAAACCCTCAAGTGGTTAATTCCGATCAGGTAGATCAAACTATTCTTGATAAAGAGAAAGAAATCTTTACTGCTCAAGCAAAAGATAGCGGAAAGCCTGATGAAATCATTGAAAAAATGGTTGTTGGCCGAATCAAGAAATTCTTGAAAGAGATCACATTGGTTGATCAGCCGTTTATTAAAGACCCTGATGTAACCATTGGTGCATTGGTTAAGAAAAGCAGCGCCGATGTACTTTCTTTTACTCGCTACGAAGTAGGTGAAGGTATTGAAGTTGAAGTTGTCGATTTTGCTGCAGAAGTAGCTGCACAAGCTCGTGGCGAAGCGTAAGCTGTATTTACTGATTTAAACTGACAAGAGAGACCAGTATGCCCGGAACCCCATCAACCCCTAGTTACAAACGCATCCTTCTTAAATTAAGCGGTGAAGCTCTAATGGGAGACGGTACGTTTGGGATTGACCCAAAAGTACTTGATCGTATGGCTCTAGAAATAGGTCAGTTGCGAGGGATTGGGGTTCAAGTTGGTCTTGTCATTGGGGGCGGCAACTTATTTAGGGGAGCTGCCCTTCAAGAAGCCGGATTGGATCGTGTTAGTGGCGATCATATGGGGATGTTAGCGACAGTAATGAATGGTCTGGCAATGCGTGATGCGTTGGAGCGTTCAAATATTAGTACGGTATTAATGTCAGCTATTCCTATGACCGGTGTTGTTGAGCCTTATGACAGACGCCGAGCGATGCGTTTGTTAAACGGTGATGATGTTGTTATATTTGCTGCTGGAACAGGTAACCCATTTTTTACCACGGACTCCGCCGCTTGTTTACGTGCAATAGAAGTGAATGCAGATGTTGTTTTTAAAGCGACAAAAGTAGACGGTGTTTATAATGATGACCCCGTTAAAAACCCTGATGCAGTTAAGTACGAGCATCTGAGTTTTGATGAGGTTTTGGATAAAAAGCTAGGTGTGATGGATTTGACAGCTATTTGTTTATGTCGAGACCATGATATGCCTATTCGCGTATTTAATATGAATAAGCCTGGTGCTTTGTTAAGTGTGACGTTAGGTGAGCCCGACGGTACACTCATTGAAAAGGATGGTTAGCCCATGATAAATGAAATCAAAAAAGACGCTGAAGTGCGAATGAAAAAATCATTAGCTGCGCTTGAAACTGCATTTAAAAAAGTTCGAACAGGACGTGCACACCCGAGCTTGTTGGATACAGTAATGGTTTCCTATTACGGCTCTGATACTCCGCTTAATCAAGTGGGTAACGTTGGCGTAGAAGACGGACGAACACTGACGGTGACTTGTTGGGAGAAGCCTATGATTCCTGAGATAGAAAAGGCAATCATGAAAGCTGATTTAGGGCTTAATCCTTCTAGTACTGGTGATATTATTCGAATTCCATTGCCAGCGTTAACAGAAGAGACACGCAAAGACTTGATCAAGGTTGTTCGTAAAGAAGCTGAGCAAGGTCGAGTGTCCATTCGAAATATTCGCCGTGACGCTAACGGTGATATTAAAGAATTGTTAAAAGAAAAAGAAATTAGTGAAGATGAAGAACGTAAAGGCGAAGATGATGTTCAAAAGTTAACAGATACGTTCGTTGCTTCGGTAGAAGCGATGCTATCTAAGAAAGAAGTTGAGTTGATGGTTGTATAATATTATTGGCCTGCACTTTTTCGATAGCTCAATGACACTACTAGAAACAGGGCGTTTTTAAGGTCCTGTTTTATTCAGCCTAGCCCCGTCAGTAGGTTGAATCCCCCAAAACCTTGTATGAGGTTCTCGTGATACCTAAATCATCTGCTCCCGATATCATTTCCAGTGATAATGCATCTACCAATATTGAAGCTAATATCCCTCGTCATCTCGCTATAATTATGGACGGTAATAACCGTTGGGCGAAACAGCATGGTTTAGAGGGTAACCTAGGGCATAAACAAGGTGCCAAAGCGGTTCGTGATACTGTAGAAAACTGTGTTCAAGCAGGCGTGGAGGTGTTAACTGTTTATGCCTTTAGTAGTGAAAATTGGCGTCGCCCTGAAAATGAAGTCAATGCATTGATGGAGATTTTTCTAGAGTCATTAACGGCTGAAGTGCCAATGCTACATGAGCATAATATCCGCTTGCGCTTTATTGGGGATATCTCTGCATTCTCTCCTATTTTACGGGAAAAGATGCAACAATCCGTGGAAGATACCAAGAATAATAGTCGTATGACATTTGCCGTAGCCGTTAACTATGGTGGGCAGTGGGATATTGCTAACGCAGCACGGGTTTTGGCAGAAAAAGTTGAAGCTGGAGAATTAAACGCTTCAGAGATAACTCCTGAGCTTATGCAGCGGCACGTTAGCTTGGGAGATTTGCCGCCGCCAGATTTGTGTATTCGAACAAGTAATGAGCAACGAATTAGTAATTTCATGTTGTGGCAAATGGCCTACACTGAATTTTATTTTCCTGAGATCTTGTGGCCAGATTTTAATAATGATGCGTTACAAGAAGCGTTTAGAGAATACGGGTCTCGTCAACGACGTTTTGGCCGTACCAGTGAACAAATAGAAGAGGCAGAAGGTTAATGCTCAAACAACGAATCATTACAGCCCTTGTTTTATTACCACTGGTTTTAGGGGCAATTTTTGGATTATCGAATCAGTGGTTTGCTCTTGTTATGGCAATTCCTGTGTTAATTGGTGCTTATGAATGGGCTAATTTAATGGGTATTGAGGAGCTGGAGAAGAGAGCGCCTTACGTTGCATTGGTAGGTGTTGGGCTATCCTTGTCATTTTGGCTGGAATTGAAATGGTTATGTACTATCGCTGTATTGTGGTGGGTGCTAGCTGCCTATTTTGTTAAAAACTTCCCAGATGATTCTGGTTTATGGGCTGGGCGTATTCGTATGGGGACCATGGGTTGGTTTACCTTAGTGCCTGCTTGGATAGGGCTTGTTATGTTGCAAGGTCAAGAGAATGGAGCTTGGTTGTTGCTGTATGTCTTATTGCTAGTTTGGGGCGCGGATACGGGAGCGTATTTTGCAGGTCGACGCTGGGGTAAACGCAAAATGGCACCTAAGGTTAGCCCAGGAAAATCAATTGCGGGCCTTGTTGGTGGTTTGATAACAACGGCAGTGATTGCTTTGATTGTTGCTTTTAATACGGATATTGCCGAGAGTATTGGTTTAACGGTATTTTTTAGTGTGAGTATGGCAACGGTATTTGCTTCTGTGTTGGGCGACCTTGTAGAAAGCATGGTTAAGCGTCACCGCGGTATCAAAGATAGCGGAACCATTTTGCCTGGTCATGGTGGGATACTTGACCGGGTGGATAGTGTCACTGCAGCTGTCCCTGTTTACGTCGGGTTAATGTATGTGATGGGTGGCGTCGTTTGAGTGTTATTGGTGTCACCATCTTGGGTTCTACGGGCTCGATAGGCGAAAGTACCCTGGATGTATTACTCCGACATGAACAGAAGTTCAAGGTCGTTGCGTTAACGGCAAATAGCAATGCAAAGAAGCTTTTTCAGCAAATTCAAACTTTTCGGCCCCAATATGCTGTTCTTAATGACTCGAAAGCAGCGGCTGAATTACGCAATGATGTAAAAGCCGCTGGAATAGACACAGAAGTGCTAGAAGGTAATCAGGCTATATGTGATATGGCGGCACTAGATAGCGTTCAGTATGTGATGGCAGCTATCGTTGGCGGCGCTGGTTTGTTGCCAACTATGGCAGCGGTGAATGCGGGCAAAAGAATTCTCCTTGCCAATAAGGAGGCCCTTGTAATGACCGGTTCCTTGTTTATGCAGGCTGTTGCAGACTCTGGTGCGGAGTTACTTCCAATCGACAGTGAACATAACGCTATTTTTCAATGTTTGCCGGTTACCACGCAATTATCATCAGTACGCGGTGGAAAGCAGTGGCAAGAGCGCACGATCGAACAGTCTGGTATAGCGAGAATTTTGCTAACAGGATCTGGTGGACCATTTCGCGAAACCCCGGTTGGCGAGTTAACGGCAGTAACGCCGGATCAAGCTTGCGCTCACCCCAACTGGTCTATGGGGCGAAAAATATCGGTTGATTCTGCGACCATGATGAATAAAGGTTTGGAGTTTATTGAGGCGTGCTGGTTGTTTGATGCTCGACCTGATCAAGTCGAAGTCTTATTGCACCCACAAAGTATTGTGCATTCGATGGTCGAATACATCGATGGGTCTGTTGTTGCTCAAATGGGCAACCCTGATATGCGAACGCCGATTGCCTACGGTTTAGGGTGGCCTGACAGGGTAACATCAGGTGTCCCACTGCTGGATCTCGTGAAAGCAGGGGGGTTACACTTTGAAGAGCCTGATGTGCAACGATTTCCAGCATTAGCGCTATCTCGACAAGCGATGGAGACAGGAAAAAGTGCATCTATTGTGCTTAATGCTGCTAATGAAGTGGCAGTAGCAGCTTTCTTGAGTGAACGAATCCGTTTTACTGAGATCACAGAAGTGATAGATGACGTGCTTCAGGCTTCTGAGTGGATATTGCCGGATAGTATTGATATTGT
>CAJXZM010000268.1 GCA_913063125.1 uncultured Gammaproteobacteria bacterium
TAATACCTTAAGTTTTCAGGAATACGTCTTTGATTTCCACAGCAAATATCACCATGCAGTTTGGCGCTTCGCCTTTGTTTGAAAATATATCCGCAAAATTCGGTAACGGTAATCGTTATGGTTTAATTGGCGCAAATGGCTGCGGAAAATCTACGTTTATGAAGATTTTAAGTGGTGAACTAATACCCACTTCAGGGAATCTTTCAATTACCCCAGGTAATACGGTAGGGACGTTAAGTCAGGATCAGTTTGCCTTTGAAGAATATTCCGTTGTTGATGCCGTAATTATGGGTGATGCAGCGCTATGGAAGGTGAAGCAAGAGCGCGATCGTATATATGATTTGCCGGAAATGTCCGAAGATGACGGTATGAAAGTAGCGGCTTTGGAAGTCGAGTTTGCAGAGTTAGACGGTTATACAGCCGAAAGCCGTGCCGGAGATATACTGTTGGAGGCGGGAATCGACGAGTCTCTTCATTTTGGGTTGATGAAGCAGGTTGCCCCAGGCTGGAAGTTGCGAGTGTTGTTGGCGCAGGCGTTATTTGCCAATCCAGATATTTTGTTATTGGATGAGCCTACAAACAACCTGGATATCCATGCAATCAATTGGTTGGCAGATGTGCTAAATGAGCGCAAATGCACGATGATTATCATTTCTCACGATAGACACTTTCTGAATTCTGTCTGCACACATATGGCGGATATTGACTACGGTGAGTTACGTGTATATCCGGGTAATTATGAAGCTTTTATTGCAGCATCAAGCTTAATTCGAGAGCAGTTGCACACAGAAAATGCGAAAAAGAGTGCAGAGATGGAGGAGCTTCAGCAGTTCGTGAATCGTTTTTCTGCTAACGCATCAAAAGCAAAGCAGGCGAGTTCTCGGGCTAAGAAGTTAGACAAGATTGAGCTTGATGAAGTAAAAACGTCAAGCCGAGCCACACCATTTATTGGTTTTAAACAAGCCAAGAAATTACACCGCCAAGCGGTTGTGGTGGAAGACCTTGGTCATGGTTTTGATGGCAGCACTTTATTCAAAAATGGTAAGTTTATTTTAGAGGCTGGGGCACGTCTTGCCGTTATTGGCGAGAATGGTGCTGGAAAATCAACATTCTTACGCTGTTTAATGAATGAGATTGAAGCGAATGATGGCACCATAAAATGGTCTGAAAATGCACTGGTTGGTTATTGTCCTCAAGATAGTACTGCAGCTTTTGATTCTGATTTGAATTTGTTTGATTGGATAGGACAGTGGCGAAAACCCAATCATGATGACTTGTTTGTTCGCTCAACATTAGGTCGTTTGCTGTTTACAGCGGATGATTTTAATAAAAAAGCAAAAGTGTGTTCTGGTGGAGAAAAGAATCGCTTGTTGTTTGGCAAGCTGATGCTGATGGATACTAACGTGTTAATCATGGATGAGCCTACCAACCACTTGGATATGGAAGCCATTGAAGCGTTAAACCTTGCGCTAGAAAACTATGAAGGTACGTTGATTTTTGTTAGTCATGACCGAGAATTTGTATCCTCATTGGCCACTCGGGTTATAGAGATCAAAGATCAGCAAATGATTGATTTTCAGGGTACTTATGATGAGTACTTGGCAAGTCAGGAAACCCGTTTGAAAGTAGCAAACGGGTAGTTGTTATTGTTGTAAATAGGGCGACTGCTGTAAATGGGGTAACGTTTTGTGATGGATTTTACAGCGTTATCCCCTGAATTGTTGATAAATGCTATCTCGCCAGGTAATAAGGTCGCTGAATTTCTCAGCTAAAATATCATTTTTCCAGCATAGCTCTGTGGCCGAGTCGAGCATGACGTGGTTGTTTTGTATGGGTTTGATGACCTGTAATGTCACTGCCATGCAGATGTCAGCATAAGTAAAAGAGCCTAATAAGTACTGTGGTTTGTTTGTTAGCGCCTTTTGTAATTTTTGCAGGTTATCATCGATGACTTGTTCGTAACGCTGCACGTTTTTCTCACTAACATCGTACTTTTTCTTTAAATAGAATATTCCTGATTTTGCTACGGGTAACATCAACGGCTTTATCGGTTCAGGGAAAAAGGGAGGCAAGCTTTTTAAGCATGCTTCTCGATTGGACTGCATCTTAATAACAACCAATGCGCGGCCAGCGTTAAGCGTTTGTTCACTGATGTTGTTCCAATAGTCAATCTCGTTAAGTTTGTCGTGGGGGAATAGGGAGTCTTTTGGGGAGCTAGTGTTTGCATGTTTTGCGATGCTAAGTGAATCCGCAAAAACATTATCACCATCAATAAGCAAAGGAACGGATACCCTATTGAAGAAGCGCTTAGACTTTATCCGTACACCCAGGTTGGATATCATTGGGGTGAACTCCTGGTACTGATACTGGGTATTGGAGTAATCAAGCGCCCAGCGCGTTTTTTCAGACCAAGGTGAAACGGACAAACCGAAAAGAGTGCTCATATTGCTTCCTCTATGTTGATGATTGTGTAGGCTGATAGGTAGAGAAAAATCACATTAGAGTAATTGCTCTAATTTTGCAAGAGGGCAAATCAGACATTAGTAGTGACTTAAGTACAACTCTGTCTTTATGGTCGGGCTGTTTGCAGCCCTATCACTAGGGTTGTTGAGGGTTTCCTGGTAAGGTTGCTTGTTTCCCAAAATGAGCCGGTCGATCTATGAACAAAGTGCCATCATCCAGTTTTAAGAATCCTATCCACTTTTTGGCAATTGGCTTAGGTAGCGGTGCAGCCCCCAAAGCGCCGGGCACCTTTGGTACAGTGATGGCTGTGTTGTTGTATTGGCCGTTATCACAATTACCGTTGTTTCCCTACTGTGCCGTTGTTTTGGTTGCTGCGATAGTCGGGGTTTATATTTGTGGCAAAACCTCTAAAGATTGGCAAGTACATGATCACGGCGGGATTGTGTGGGATGAGTTTGTTGGCTACTGGATTACTATGATAGCGATACCGGTGACGTGGTATTGGGCATTGTTAGGCTTTGTGTTGTTTCGGATTTTTGATATTTGGAAGCCTTGGCCAATTTCATGGTTGGATAAAAAAGTACACGGAGGTTTAGGTATTATGATTGATGATGTTGTGGCGGGTGTATTTTCTTGGGTGATTTTGTTTGGTGTTGTGCATTTTGTAGGTTAGTGTTTTTTATTCAAGGTGGCGGCCCCGGATTGGCAATGTCGGTAATTGTGAGAGATATGATTTGGTAAATAGTCGCCCTTTGCTGTCGTTCTATGTGCTCGGTGTGATTTTAAAGTCTGGCTACCGTCTGCGTCCAAAAGGTAGGATGTTTAATAGCGCACCTGCCACATATGTCATGGCAGCCGCTCTAAGGATTTTACGAGCAGCTTTTAAGTCGCTTTCATTGAGGTATTCACAATCCTCTAATATGGGCAATGCGCGCTTAAAGCTGGCATCAAATTCAATGGGTAAATTGAATAAGTGTACTGCGGCCGATAAGAAATAGCTCATCAAGGCAATAGCTGCTGTTATCATGCCGATAATAGGGTTTTTACTAATGAGAGCAACAACCGGGGCAAGAACGAATACCCAAGTGCCCATTTGGCGAAAGTGGTGGGCGGCGACACGAACTTTGCTGCTTGCAGAAAATCCTGGGTATTGAGTGGCGTCTTGCAGGGCGTGCCCAACTTCATGAGCTGCAACGGCAATAGCCGTTAGGCTATTCGTTTTCATTCTATCGGGGCTTAGGCGAACAACTTTGTCGGTGGGGTCGTAATGGTCGCCATTATTAGGGGCTGCTTCGACGCTGACGTTATGTAGCTTAAATTTGCTGATGAGGGCATTGGCAAACTCTTCACCGGTAAATTGAATGTCTTTGCGGGGGGCGCTGTAACGCGCTAATGTCAAACGCGTCCACATCCCGGGAAGAACGCTTAAGGCAAGAAAAAGAAGGGCGAAGATTGCGTAGAACATAGGTTGCTCGCGTAGTGTTGCTCGTCTATTTTAGCTCACGTTTTTGGTGCTTTGTTGGCTTTCAAGTTTTTTCAGGCGAGTCTCAATGCTTTCTTGGATGCCTGTGGTAGTGAGTGAGCAGGTTTCGAGCATTTCTGATTGCTTACCATGTTCGATAAAATCATCAGGAATGCCGAGGTTTAATATGGAAAGTGCAATACCTTCGCGAGCGAGTACTTCGTTTATTGCAGATCCAGCCCCACCCATGATGGCATTTTCTTCTACGGTGACAATAAGCGAGTGATGGTTCGCAGCGCGAATAACCGCTTCTTCGTCAAGGGGTTTTATAAAGCGCATGTCGATGAGAGTGGCATTGAGGTTGTCAGCGGATTGGCGGGCTGCTTCAACCATGGAGCCAAATGCCAAAATGGCGATGTTTTTACCTTCCCGTAACGCTTGAGACTTTCCGAGAGGCAATTCAGTCATTGCTGGTATTATTGTTGTGCCTGGCCCAGATCCGCGGGGGTAGCGAACGGCCGCTGGACCGGGGTATTGGTAGCCTGTGTAGAGCATTTGGCGACATTCATTTTCATTGGATGGGGCCATGATGACTATGTTGGGAATGCAACGCATAAAACTTAAATCGTAAGCGCCAGCATGGGTTGGGCCATCTTCCCCAACCAAGCCTGCTCGATCTATTCCAAATAACACGTCTAGGTTTTGCAAGGCTACATCGTGAATGAGTTGGTCATACCCACGCTGTAAAAAGGTGCTATAAATGGCAACAATGGGTTTTAACCCTTCACAAGCCGCACCGGCCGCCAAGGTGATTGCGTGTTGCTCTGCTATTGCTACATCTTGGTATTGATCTGGGAAACGTTTTGAAAAGGTCACCATACCGGAGCCCTCACGCATTGCCGGAGTGATGGCTAGTAGGCGTCGATCGTTTTCGGCGACATCACAAATAAATTGTCCAAATATATCAGAGTACTTTGGTTTCGCGGGCGTTGCTTTTGTTGCGCTGGTTTGATGGGTGACTTTTACCGGAGGCTTGGGATCTATCTTTCCTAGCGCATGGTAGCCGATAGGGTCTTTCTCGGCAGGAGCGAAACCGCGGCCTTTTTGAGTGATGACATGTAAGATGCGAGGGCCAGGCAGTTCTTTTAGCTTCTCAAGATAGAGCTTTAGCTTCTCTATATTGTGGCCATCAATGGGGCCAACATAGTTAAACCCCATTTCTTCAAATAACGTGCCGGGGGAAACCATACCTTTCATATGTTCTTCAGTGCGACGAGCAAACTCCATCGCATTGGGCATGCTTTCTAATACTTTCTTTCCACCTTCCCGTAGTGAATTGTATCTGCGGCTGGCCCAAATGCGTGAGAAGTAGTTCGATAAGCCGCCGACACTTTCTGATATAGACATGTCATTGTCATTCAGAATAATTAGCATGTTGGTTTTGAGGTGCCCGGCGTGTTGCATCGCTTCAAAGGCCATGCCGCCGGTCATTGCGCCATCCCCGATGATGGCAACATGTTTGTTAACTAAGCCCTGTAGCTCCGACCCTAATGCCATGCCTAATGCGGCACTGATGGAGGTGCTTGAATGACCAACACCAAATGTATCGTATTCGCTTTCCTCTCTATTGGGGAATGCGCACAACCCGTCTTTTTGACGCAACGTTAGCATTTCTTTGCGACGTCCGGTCAGTATTTTGTGTGGGTATGCTTGATGGCCAACATCCCATACCAGGCGATCGCTGGGGGTGTTAAATACGTAATGAAGTGCAATGGTGAGTTCAACGACGCCTAACCCTGCGCCAAAATGTCCGCCGGTTTTGCCTACGGAAAATAGCAAATACTGGCGTAATTCAAGGGCGAGTGTTGGTAGCTGTTCTTCACTGAGGGTGCGTAGTTGTGCTGGCGAATTAACGCTGTCCAGCAGTGGTGTAGAAGGGCGTGTTAAAGGGATTTCAGTGAGCATAAAAACAGCAAACTCTTGGCTGGTCGGTGTAGGCAGGGATTATACCCTATTCG
>CAJXZM010000269.1 GCA_913063125.1 uncultured Gammaproteobacteria bacterium
AGGATTGTTAATAAAACTACCTTCATTATGGTCATTCTCTCCATCATTAAAAACCCCTGATATGACAAATATTTGCTCAGGTCCTGTTAAATGAGCATCTACACCCGGAAATTTGGATCCAGCTTCAAATTCAAAAACTACAGCTCTTTTACCCTTTTCTCCACTCCAGATAGAACGCTTATATATACCTGGTGCTACTTGCGTTCCTTTAACATCATTCCAATTCGTTGATGTTACTCCATTAAAATTTACATCATTCATCACTATTGCATTCCTTTATACAGATAAACTTACATTTAGTTTGCGCGCAAAACAATTGTCACCAAAACAAGGTTTACTGTCAACTACTTTGCGCACATAATAATATGAAAGATTAAAGAGCACCTATATGACATCTAACGAATTTAACTTTTCTGAAATGGTTTGCTTTTCATTGTACTCAACATCGAATTCAATGATTCGTGAGTATCGCCCAGAACTTGAAAAGTTTGACCTCACTTACCCTCAATTTTTAGTAATGATGCGTTTATGGAATCGGGATTTCGTGTATATCAAAGAACTTAGTGAACAAACCTACCTAGATGCAGGTACGTTGACTCAGATTCTGAAAAGGCTAGAAAGCAAAGGATTTTATAGAGCGTACTAAATCGGAAAAAGACGAAAGAGCAAAAGTGATAGTACTTACAAAAGAAGGAATAACGACTCTGTGTAATAAGATACTGACTCGATTACGCGAACCGAAGGCATAACATATTAGTGCTTAAACGCAGTGCGGAGCAAAGCTATTAGACGTCAACTACTTTGGCCGGTTTGACCTTTGAAGCACATTGCTAGGTCTATAGTGGCCAAGGCCAGCGATGCCAAGCATCACTTTGAAGTCTGTTGGTTTTCCGTTAACGCTTTGCTCAAATGCCGCAGGTCAACTTGAAGCATCTTGTTCTGTTTATTTTGCGGCAAGTATACCAGCCGCGCCCGCATATAAACCACCAACAATTTTATTGACCGCACTTGAACCTTCGAGCCTATCTTTAAACACCGAGGACAACAGGCCATACATACTATAAATCGTAAATGATATTGCCATAGCAAACATCAGGCTGGTTATCCGAATTTCAAAATACCAACATAATCCATGAGACGATTCACCTGCATGTTTGGGCCAACAAAAAGATTGGTGGTGATCTTTACATTCATCTTCGTCAACGATGCAAGAAATACGACCAACGAAGAAATGGTAAATCTACGCGTGGACAGAATCTCGTGTTGGCGATTGGGAAATAGACACAATAATAGGAAAAGGCCATAGCGGACAAATTATGGTTACAGAGTTGTCCACTTCCATTCAATCAGCCTCCAACCATCAAAAAACAGCTTTACACATTGACACTTAATGTAAAGTTGATTTTATTATTCATTTTCATAAAAATATTTTAACTCTTTACTATCAATGACTTAACTAAAAACCAATCAACAACAGAATAAGATAATAAATATTTAAGGATATTTATATTGACACAAAAATAAAT
This sequence comes from uncultured Gammaproteobacteria bacterium, assembly GCA_913063125.1. GTDB lineage: Bacteria > Pseudomonadota > Gammaproteobacteria > Pseudomonadales > Ketobacteraceae > 42-54-T18. The sequence goes on from CAJXZM010000269.1 coordinate 1,527, forward strand.
CTACTCTAATTATTAGTTAACTTTTCTTACTATCTGCCCTGCAGCCACAAAGGCACCCCAATGGACACAACTACAAAAAATATTCGAACAAACGAAATACCTAAAATCAGAGGTGGCCTTCCTCTACTGGGGCATATGATACCGTTTGCCAAAAACCCCTTTCTATTCATGAAAAAAGTATCAGACCAGGCGGGAGAAATCGCTCAATTTAAAATATTCAGCCAACGTATGATTTTACTCACAGGGGATGATGCAAGCGAATTATTCTATCGATCTAGTGATGAGCAACTAGACCAGTCTGCGGCCTACAAACTTATGACGCCTATTTTTGGTGAAGGTATTGTTTTTGATGCGCCTATCGACAAAAAAAATGAACAACTAAAAATGCTAATGCCCGCACTTCGAATGAGTGCGATGCGGCAACACTCCGCAAAGATAATTTCTGAAGTTGAAGGCATGATTAGCGACTGGGGAGAATCTGGTGAGGTAAATTTAGTGGAGGCCATGAAGCAGCTAACCATCAATACAGCGACGCATTGTTTATTAGGCAAAGAATTTCGCTACGAACTAACCCATGAATTTGCCGACATTTATCACGACCTAGAAAAAGGCGTCAATGCTCTTGCCTACAGCTTCCCCAACCTACCCATCCCATCCTTTAGAAAACGCGACAGGGCGAGGGTGCGATTACACGAGCTAGTGCATAAGATCATTGAAAAACGCGAAAAGTCTAACGAAAAACATTCCGATATGTTTCAAATGCTAATCGACACGCGTTACAAAGACGGTAGCCGGCTTTCAAGTAACGATATCGCTGGCATGTTAGTCGCCGCAATATTCGCAGGACACCACACTAGTTCAGGTACCTCTGCATGGGTATTACTTGAGTTACTTAAAAACCCACGTCATATGGGAGAGGTGACACAAGAACTGGACTCTCTTCTGGGGTATGACGGGAATGTAACGTTTCAAAGCCTGCGCGAGACACCAAAACTAGAAAACACCTTAAAAGAGGTCTTACGCCTACACCCTCCTCTCATTGTTTTGATGAGACAGGTTGCTGAAGATCTCTATTTCAAAAGTCATCACATTAAGAAAGGCGACATGGTCTGGGCTAGCCCACCTGTCACCCATCGAATGGGCCATTTATTCAGTAACCCTGAACTATTTGACCCCGACAGATACACCCCTGGCAGAGAAGAAGATAAGAACCTGATGGCTTACCAACCCTTTGGCGGCGGAAAGCACAAATGCTCAGGTAATGCATTTGCGATGTTTCAAATCAAAGCCATTTATTCAATTTTACTTCGGAAATATACCTTTGAATTTATCGATGCTCCCGAGACCTATGTTGATGACTATAGGGAAATGATCGTTCAACCAAAATCACCCTGTAAAATTCGCTACAAACGCAGAACAGCCGACGCCTTCACTAGCAAACATGGAACGGCAGGCGATCAGCAAGAAGCTCCCTCGCAATGCCCCGCCGCACCTGCAAAGGAAGAGCAATTCACATTGGTGGCAGAAACGATAGAAAAAATGGAATCAACAATCAACACCAACTTTCATATTTCCATAGACACTCAACTATGTCAGGGGCATGCAGTGTGTGCAGCGGAATCCCCAGAACTATTCAACATATCTAACAACCTAGCGACAGTAACAAGCGCTACACCGCCAATCACCATGTTAGAAAAAGCACAATGTGCAGCAAGACACTGCCCCAATGCAGCAATAACAATAACAACAAACAGCGCATCAAAATAATATGAGATGTAACGCTCTCACTAAGGGATATACCACATGAACACTAGCCTGAATAATATGGATTCAAAAATCGGCTCAAATATCGTAGAAGAAAGAACCATTCCAAGCATTTCAAACCCAGAAAACGCAGGGTTTAAGCGAAAAGAAATGGAAGAAATGGTTGTTCGCTGGTTAAAGGCCAATAAAGACGCAGAGAAAGCGGCAGACTGGACCACGCACCTTGGACCACTTTATACCGAAGATGCCGTTTACGCTTGGAATATCGGCCCTAACGAGGAGTTTGTGGCTAACGGTAGAAAGGAAATCTGCGACATCGCACTAGGCTATCAAATGAAAGGGTTCGAAGAATGGGAGTATCCTTATCACGACATCATTATTGACGAAGTACGTGGCACTGTTATCGGGTTTTGGAAACAACGTACTCCCTGGAAGCGAGAAGACGGAACCTATTATGAAATATCCGGCATTGGTGGTTCGTGGTTCGAATACGCTGGTAATTACCAATGGAAATGGCAACGTGATTTTTTCGATTTGGGCAATGCAAAAGCAACTTTTTTTGAACTCGCTGGTGCCGGCATATTATCCCCTGTCGTCAAAGAGAAAATACACTTACAAGCAAAAGGCGTGTTACTGCCTGGACACCGAAAACTGCGACCTGAGATAAGCAAGATGGAAAAATTTAGAAACTTCATGGCCATGATAAAAATTGCTGCTACAGGAAAATAACATGTCCGAATCAACTCACACAGAAAAACAAAAACGTCTGGCATATCAAAAAATCGCACACAATAACCGTTGGTTTTCTGAGAACCCAGACAAAGCGTGGGCGGAGCGATTTTTCCTCATTTACAGCCCGATATGGATGTTATCCATGGCGGTTATGATGCTAACGGGTTGGGATAAAACCTGGGGAGACATTGCATTGCTACTTCATGGAGCTTCAATAGCTCTGCCGCTATTCTTAGTGCCATTTATCGTATCTTTGTCTAGAACAAGAAGACGTAATAACACTTCATTTATTGACGAAGTGTTAAACAGCTACTGGTTCAAAGCAAACCTCTATATATTTATCTTTGGTTTTTTCGGAAACTACATAGGATCTGAATACTTCGTTGATGTACTGGGTATGATTTATAACTATCCAAATGCAACCACAACGCTAGATGCCACACTGGTAGGTCATTCCAACCAGCCCGTGCCCGTCATTATGTATTTCTACACCCACGCGTACTTTATGACATATCACACAACGGCGATCATATTATTACGGCGCATCATGAATTCTGGCATCCCTCTAGCTGGTTTATTATTTATGCCATTGACCTTTACCATCGGCTATTGCTGGGCATGGGTAGAAACAAAAGCAATGGCAAATCCATTAATGGCCACCAGCTTCTACTATGAAAATATGGAAGCTATGCTAGCTTATGGATCAATCATTTATACTACCTATTTTATTGGTAGCTTTCCGATCTTTTATTTCATTGATGAAAAACCCACAACTCGCTGGGATATTACAAAAGTAATCGCCGCAGGCCTTAGTGCCAGCATGATTGTATTTTATCTGTTGGAACTATGTGTAAGTTATATTGGTTCTATTTAAAACTACCACTCGTAAAGGCGACACCCCTCTACTCATACAGAAAGACGGTTAATAGCGCCTCTCAATATGAGTTATACTTGCTAGATGCTAATGCCCTTTGCTTTCAAATCATTAACCGTTAAGGTAATTCCTTCAGCCAAACTTACCGCCGGCTTCCAACCAAAGTCCTTATACGCTTTTTCAATGCTGTAATAGTGGTGAGTAACCATATATTTTACTGAAAATCGCGTCAGCCCTGCTTCGTTAAAACTTCCGCCTTTCAACGTGTCCCAACCTTCAACAATTGCAGCAACAGAGTACGCCAGCCAATAAGGGACTTTCCCGGTAATCTTAGGGTGTCCCATGTCGATCAATAGCTTTTCAATAAAGTCAAAGAAAGCCATAGGCTCACCATTGGTAATAAAATAAGCCTGCCCTTCTACGGCAGACCCCAAAACCAATGCTTCTTCTGCTGCAACAACCGCGTCAATTAAATTTGAAACATACGTGAAATCAGACAACTTATCACGATCACCAATGGCTCTTGTTAGCTTTCCGGCTTTGGCTTTTTCAATAATAGCGGGTACAAAACGATTATCTTCCGGCCCAAACACCACATGGGGTCGAATTGCACAACATGCGGTGTTAGCAGAGCCACTAAATGCCAATACGTCTTTTTCCGCTGCTATTTTTGAATCCGCATACGCTGCTTGAGATATTGTTGAATAAGGTAATGTCTCGTTACCATTGGCGATATCTTTACCTTCATACACTGCTGAGGCTGAACTAATATATACTAATTTTGGAATTTTATGGGTTTTGCAAGCCTCAATAATATTTAGCGTTCCCTGATGATTTACAGACCAAACAACATCAGACAAACTCGATTTTGTATGTACGATAGAAGCATTGTGAACAATAGTATCCATACCCGCGCACACATCAATAACTTTCTGTCTTTCACGAATATCCATATTGATAAAATTCACATCATCACGAAAGGCTTTTCCACCAAAATCCAACACGGTAACCTCAAAGCCTGCATCACAAAA
>CAJXZM010000270.1 GCA_913063125.1 uncultured Gammaproteobacteria bacterium
AAAACGCTCTTTATCCCAAATGGCTGGATGTAGCTGTGTCGAGCTTTTTGTGTCTATTCGGATCCAGTAACGATAAGTGGTGTTGATGTGAATTGTCTCTGGTGCAACAAAGGAGCGATTTTTCACTATTCTATCGTCAAAGGGGTAGCTGTCTCCGAGGGTGAGCCAGTGAGTAGGTGGTTTACCGCCTTTGCTTCGGAATATCTGTATTTGATCAAGGTGAGGGTAATCAAAAATAAGAGCAATATCTTTGCGAATTTCACTGGCTGGTGATTCGCTGATTGAGAATGCAAAGGTTACCCAATATAGGTCTTCTGAGTAACCAAAATTGAAATCAGCGTCAGTCCTTATAAATTCGCCTTCTGCAAATAGCTCCTGAGCGCCGGAAAGATTCAAAGTATAAGCGTTGTCTGCATAATACCACACGATTGGGGTAACGGCATCGTTGGACAATTCTGTTGATGTAATGACCTGTGAAGGTTGTGAGAATGCGAGACCAGGTAGAGAAGTTCCCATTAGAAGGAGTATTAGTAGGGCTCTATAAAGTAAGGTCATTGAATATGGTAAGAAAGTGGCGGCGGTTTACTATTAGTCTAGCAAATGTGCTCGGTAGTATAGGTTTTCCCTTATCATGTTAAGTTATAAGTAGGTTTGTATGAGAGCTTATGTTGCAGATGGTGTGAACATATATTATGATAGTACGCATGCGAACCAAGTTGCGTCTGATGCAACACTACTTAATGTTGAAGCCGCCCATGGATAAACGACTTTTCTTTTTGGTGAACAAAGCCCGGCATAGTTTACACAAGCACATGGAAGAGGTGATGTCTGAGTCTATCGGAGTACCTGTTGCGCAAATTACGGCGTTGTTGGCATTGGGTGTTAGGGATGGTTGTCAGCCAAAGGAGTTAGGGCAATTCCTTAACCTTAACAAGTCGGGCATCACGGGATTGACTGATCGTATGGAAAAAAATGAGCTTCTCAAAAAGATACCTGATGAGAAGGATGGTCGTGCTTCACGGCTATTCATTAGTGATAAAGGTAAAAACATTCTGCAAAAAGCAAAACCCATTATTAAAGCTCAGAACCTAAAGTTACAACAGGGGTTTAGTGATGATGAAATTGAGACAGTAACTCGCTTTCTCAGCCATGTTAGTGATACCAAAAACCTGATTTAGCACACCAAGCTAATCTAACCCACATCAACCAGCTATAGGAGTTAAAAGCATGACCTATAATCCATCAAAGAGTCCGGTATTAAAATTATGGAAACCTTTAAAAGGTTCAGCGCCGGGGCGCTGGTTAGCCACGAAGGCTATTTGTTTTAAAGCACCGTATTTTCTCTCAATTCAACCAGCGTTAACGCGAGTTGAACCTGGCCACGTGGAATTGGAATTTAAAAAACGTTGGAGCGTGACAAATCATATCAATACCGTTCACGCTATTGCGATGTGTAATGCTGCTGAATTGGCAGGTGGTTTATGTTTGGATGTCTCTCTCGATTCTGGTCATCGTTGGATTCCTGCAGGAATGAATGTGCAGTATTTAAAAATGGCAAAAACCAAGCTGCGGGCAGTGTGTAAAGTGGATAGTTATGATTGGCAAGGAAAGCAGGATGTGATTATGCCTGTTTGTGTTTATGACACGAACGATGTAGAAGTGTTTCACGCTGATATTACTATGCGGATTTCACCTAAGAAGTAGGTAAATAGATCCAAGAGACAGGTAGATCCAGGGGATTATTAGAAGGCCCCTTTGAAGGGGCTTTCTAATAATAAGGCTTTACTTTGATGCTTTATGGATTACGTCGACTAATGCCTGTGGTATTGAATTAAGCGGAAAGTGCCCAGATTCTAACGTAAATATCTTGTCCATCTTCCAGCTGTTAAGCATCCTACTTTGAAGTTCGGGCGTTAATACTTTATCAGCGCTTGCTCTAACATAGAATTTTTTAACGGAACCAAACTTTTCTTCTGTTAATTGGGCTTCTGCCATAAAAGGCTCCGTTGCCTGCTTAAACAGAAAGTGTGGCACTAATTGATCTAAGTGCGCCTGATCGTTAATGTCATTGAGCAACACTGTGCGAACTGTTTCTTCAGTGACCGTAGCGTAGGATTGATCCTCAGAAAATATAGTGTTCGGTAGTAGCTGACCGTGTTCATCACTTTGCATTAAGCCAAGTGCTGTCTCGCCACTTGCAGGCAAGACTGCAGCAACATATATCAAACGATCAATCTTTTCAGGAATCTCTTCAGCAACTTGAGATATTACTGCTCCCGCCAATGAGTGGCCGACAAGGATTACTTTCTCATCTTGCGCATTAATGGCATCGATTACTGTTTTAACATAAGCCGCCATTGTTACATTGGCGATAGGTTGTGTGTTTTTTCCGTGTCCTGGCAAATCCAGTGCGGTGACTTTATTATCGTTAGATAGTAAATTGACAACGTCTGAGAATTCCCATGCGCCACCCCAAGCTCCGTGTACCAAAATAATATTACTCATTATAATCTCCGGTGTTTTATGAATGTCTAATGTTGTTGATGTTCGGTTATGTTTCGTTTACCAGGGCAGCGCCTGCCCATTTGAATGTCTAAACGATCCAGTAGTGTCGAGAGTTAGCTCATCTATTCGTTGACCTAATCGGAGTGCTGCTTCGGTTGTGTCTATGTCACCTTGGTTGCCAACCAAGGTGGTTTTAACAAAACCAGGGTGTAACAACCCAACTGCTATACCTTGTAGTTTGAGGTCATTCGCCAGCGACATACCCGCCGCATTTAACGCCGCTTTCGACATTCGGTAGCCGTAAGAGGCGCCAGAGTTATTGTCGCTGATTGAGCCCATGCGACTACTGATCAACACAACTTTTGCCCCCTCATGCAGTAGATCAAGCAGTTTTTCGACGGTGTTGAGAGGCCCGATAGCGTTAACGCGAAACTGTCGCTCTATTTGGCTGTAGTCGATTTTTCCTAATGTCTCTTCCGTCAAGACGCCTGCGTTGTTGATGAGAATATCGATATCAATATTTGCCAGGTTTGTTCTTAGGCGAGAGAGATCGTCATTGTTGGTAACGTCAATACCGTCGATCACGGTAATTCCTGACATGGTGCTTAACGCATCTGAAGATTTTCGGCAAACTGCAAAGACCGCATCACCGTTTTCTGCATACCGCTTCACAAGCGCGAGTCCAATACCCCGGTTCGCACCGGTGATTACAATATTTCTAGGCATTATCGATCCCTCCGTTTGCTATCAATTTTTTAATGCGGAATATTCATGGCTGACTTAACGTCATCAATACTGAATACAACACCGTTACTTGCCCAACCGGTTGCAGGGATTTCGTCCATTAATAACCAATGATTCAAGCGGTTCTCATAGGCTCCGATAAAGTCATTAACAATGGCATTGATGCTAATGGCCAGCGCGTTGTTGGCATCTTGGTTAAGTGCGCCTTTAGGTGTGGTTACCCGTACCAGTACAGGAGCGTTGTCTATATTCTGGTTCCCAATATAAAGGTCACCTTTTGCCTGCTCTGTGTAGTAAGCCCAGGCTAGTGATTGAGCGCCTGAATCTTCAGGAGGTGCGCCTTCTGCGGTGAGCACTGCATCGGTTATTTCTTTCATGAATTTGTTTTGAGTCGCTTTATCGAATGTGCCTTCTTGGGCTGTTACACGAATTAATGGCATGGTGTTTCTCCTGGATAACGGGTTATGACAATGGTTGGTCTTCGTGACGTTGTTTCTGTTTGTCTCTGAAGATGAGTTCATAATATGTGGTGCAATCGTTGGCGTAAATGCGTCATAAATGGCTATTGATGTGCATAAAAGCACATGATAAATTTGATCGGCTATTTAGAGTGGATAGAGGAGAGTGATATGAACTGGGATGATCTGCGTTTTTTTCTGGCTCTAGCCAGAGAAGGCACTGTGAGTGGTGCAGGTAGGGTGCTAGAGGTGAAGCATACGACGGTGGCACGAAGAATTGCTGGGCTTGAAGAGCAGTTGGGGAGTCGGTTATTTGACCGTATGTCTTCAGGTTATGCCATGACTCAAGTGGGAGAGAACCTAATGCCTCACGCTTTGGGGGTAGAAGAGCTGGTTAATGCTGCAGATCGAGAGGTATTTGGCATGGATGCGGAGTTAAGTGGATCGCTAAAGTTAGCCGCATCTTACGATGTTTTCACGTGCCTAATTACACCAAAATTGCACCTATTTACGGACAAATATCCAAGAATTGAGCTGGAGCTGGTTTCGTCGACGGGCCTTGTTGATTTGGGAAGCCGTCAGGCCGATATCGCTCTGCGACTAAGCCCTAAGCCACCAGAGCAATTAATAGGGCGTAAAATAGTGCCGTTGTCTCATGGGGTTTATGCCAGTGAAGCTTATTTGGAGAAAAGACTAGAGCAAAAGCTAGAGCATAAGTGTGATGCGGAGCAGTTGATTTTGTGGGGCCATGAAAAAACAATGCCGGAGTGGGTTGTTGACCACTTTCCTAATGCACGAGTTTTTGCGAGGGCCAGTGAAATTATGACAATGCTGGATGCTGTAAAAAATAATTTCGGGTTGGCCAGAATGCCTTGTTATGTTGCCGATGCAGAGCCGAGGCTACGACGGATTGATGTCTCGTTAACACCGTCAGATTGGGGCGTATGGGTGTTGAGTCATGCGGACTTGCGCAGTACCGCAAGGGTCAGAGCTAGTCGTGAGTTTCTCATTGATATCATTGAACAGCAAAGAGAGTTAATAGAAGGCTTGAACTCTCGGTATTCAGAATTTGCATAGAGTAAAACCTCTGGTGTTATTTACTGGCACCGTTATTATCTATTCATTGAATACCTGACTATAATACCTCTCAATTTCGTTCTGGAGCCAAATTTAATGCCAAAAGCAAGTGAAATCAAAAAGAATGCAGCTATCGAGATTAACGGTGATGCCTATATTGTTCGAGATATTGAGCGTTCAGTACCACAAGGGCGTGCAGGCGGCAGTATCTATCGTATGCGCATGTATAATGTTGCTAATAACAATAAAGTAGATGAAACGTTTAAAGACTCCGACATGCTAACGCTTGCTGATTTGGTCCGTCGTGCGGTTACATTTTCTTACTCCGATGGCGATGAATACGTATTTATGGACAGTGAAGATTATTCTTCGTATAACTTCAATAAAGATACTATTGCCGATGAGTTGTTGTTCATTAACGAGGATACCAAAGGCGTATTTGTTGTTATTGTTAACGATGTGCCGGTTACGATAGATCTGCCAGCAGCGGTAGACCTCGAGATTATTGAGACCGATCCATCGCTTAAAGGTGGTTCTGCTACCGCTAGAACCAAGCCGGCCACACTTTCAACGGGGCTAGTTGTTCAGGTGCCAGAGCATATTTCAATCGGTGATAGGATTAAAGTGAACGTAGAAGAGCGTAAGTTTACCGGTCGTGTCGATTCTAAATAGATGTGAAATTGTATAGGCCGCTATTTATTTAGTTATGTTACCTGATTCAGTTATGTTGCCTAATAGTACAGAGACCCCCCAGTCTAAGCCGCAAACATTCCAACTTCGACCTTATCAGCAAGAAGCTGTTGATAAGGTTGTTTCTTATTTTCGCAACAGTGATGAAGCTGCGTTGTTGGTATTGCCCACGGGAGCAGGCAAGAGCCTAGTGATTGCTGAGCTAGCTCGTATCGCTCGGGGGCGTATTTTAGTATTGGCTCACGTAAAGGAATTGGTTGAGCAGAATTGCGGTAAATATGAGAGCTATGGCCATAAGGCATCGATATTTGCCGCCGGGCTTGGTCGGAAAGAGGCTGATTCTCAAGTGATATTTGGTTCTGTGCAATCGGTTGCTCGGAATTTAGATGCTTTTTCGGATAGTTTTTCGTTGTTAGTTATCGATGA
>CAJXZM010000271.1 GCA_913063125.1 uncultured Gammaproteobacteria bacterium
TTGAGATCCACGACGTGTAACCGGTAGTAGAGATCTTCTCGAAATTTACCGATTTTAGCTAATGATTTTAGATCCCTATGCGTTGCGGCCATCAGGCGGACATTCACGGTTTTTGATTGTACGGAACCGATGCGCCTGACTTCTTTCTCTTGCAGTACCCGTAATAGGCGGGCTTGGGCTTCAAGTGGCAGCTCCCCTATCTCATCTAGGAATAATGAGCCGCCATCAGCGGCTTCAACTAATCCTTTGCGACTGCTGTTAGCACCGGTAAAGGCGCCTTTCTCATAGCCAAATAATTCGGATTCAATTAAGGATTCAGGGATCGCCGCGCAGTTGACGGATATCATTGGGCCATTAGCTCGGCTGCTTTGTTCATGAAGTGCGCGGGCTACTAATTCTTTGCCAGTACCTGATTCACCTTGTATAAGTACGGTGCTGTCGGTGGGGGCAACTTTGTTAATGCGTTTAAACAGCAATTGCATGGCATCGCATTCGCCGATCATGCCGGAGATAGGGTAATCTCTATTAATGGTGGACTTAAGCGCTTCGTTTTGACGGACGAGAGCTTGTTCTTTCAATATCCGTTGTACTGAAAGAATCATCTCGTCATGGTCAAAAGGTTTGGCGATATAGTCTACGGCTCCCATTTTCATTGAGTCGACAGCAGACTTGAGGCTTGCATAACTGGTCATTACCAGGACGGGGATGTTTCCCGCAAGAGGGATTATATCGGTTCCTGGAGCCCCAGGAAGGCGTAAATCGGTGATGATGAGGTCAAAATCGGAGAGTTTGTACTTGTCGACCGCCTCTGATACAGCGCCAGCTTCGCTGACTTCGTAATCGTGGCGAGTTAATAATCTGCGTAATGCGGAACGAATAACCGGCTCGTCTTCAACAATCAGAATGTGACTCATCAGGTGTTGCTCTCCTCATCTTCTCGGTAACGCGGTAACGTTATGGTAACACGAGTACCTTTATAATCGGAGCCGATAGGGCTGTCGATAGAAATATGTCCAGAATGTTCTTCAATAATGCTGTAAACAACCGCCATGCCTAGGCCTGTGCCCTTTCCAGGGTCTTTGGATGTAACAAATGGTTCGTAAATACTTTCCTTGATTTCATCAGGGATGCCACAGCCGTGGTCTTCCACCTCTAGTGTTACCGTGTGATTGCGGGTAACACTGCGAGTAATGATGGGGGAGTCGAGGTCGGATGCATCCCGTGCATTACTGAATAAATTGATAAATACTTGGGTGATTCGTTGACGGTCGCCGTTGATAATATGATTTTCGGCGATGTCATTGGTAAAGTGTTCTGTCTTTTCATCACTGCTGAGTTTTAGTAGGTCGAAGGCTTCTTGTGCGCAGTCATGTAGTGAGACGGGGTCATGAATGGCTTTGCTGGTGCCGCTATGGCTAAAATTAACGAGGGATTGAACAATGCGTGTTACACGTTTGGTTTGTTCGACAATTTGCTCAGACATTTCTGCAATGTCTTCTTTGTCAGACTCATATTGTAAGTTTTGAGCCAGGCAGGCTATCCCTGTAATTGGGTTGCCTATTTCATGGGCTACGCCAGCAGCAAGGCGGCCAACAGATGCGAGGCGCTCGTTGTGAGCGAGTTTGTGTTCTAGCATGCGTGTTTCGGTTAGGTCTTCTACAACAATAACAAGCCCGCCGTGAGATTTTGCTTGGTTTTCACCCTTAATGGATGCTTTGTGAAGGTTTAACCAGCGTGTAATACCTTGATATTCGACTTCTTTTTTGTATTCGTGGGTCTCGGGGCCGGCACTTAGTTGTTGTAGTACGCTGCGCCAAGGTTCCGGCAGGTGGTGTAGGCTGGAGCCAACAATGTCTCCGGCGGGAATGCTGGTGATCTTTACCATGGCATGATTCCATCCAAATACTTCCCCATCTAACCCTAGAGAGCAAACACCCATAGGTAAATCTTGCAGAGTTTGGCGGTGGAAGCGCCTTAGGTTGTCGAGCTCTGCCGCAAGCCCAGTTAGTTTGTGGTGGTACTCCTCTAAGCGGTTTTCTGTGTGGTGAATATCTTGAATGGCGGATTCGTCAGAGTGCATCAAATAAGGTAGTGCTTCATCGATAATCTCATGGGCAACGGATGGCCCTAATAATCCAGATAGATTGGTTTCTAGTTGGTCGCGTAGTCGGCGTAATGAATAGGGGCGAGTTTCATCTGCACTCATGGCCAAATCATGCAATGCGAGTTCTACTTCACGCTTAGCAGTGGTCGCACCTAAAGGGTTGGTTAGGCGGCCGACAAATTCTCGAGCGCTGCTGACTGTCAGTTCCCATCGATATGAGCGTCGTAAATTGTCGACGTTACAGGTTTCGGCGGCGAGTTTTTCTGAGGTACTAGCGTTGGTGGCAACTGACACGGCGGCAAAGACCATGGAGTTAACAAAGATTGCAACGGTTGCTGCTAGGTAGCTGGTGTCACCATTAGGGAAGGTGTCGTTAATAATGAGGGGAATATTTATTGTTACTTGGTAGTCAAACAAAATTGGTAGCAGCAATAAAAATATCCAAACTGATATTCCAGAAAGTAAGCCGGTGATAAATCCGAAACGATTGGCTTTAGACCAAAATAATACCCCAAACAAACCAGGTACAAATTGGATAGTTGCTGCGAAGGTTAAAAACCCCAATTCTGACAGCGAGTGGCGTCCAGCCATAACCCGGTATATTAAATAGCTAGCAAGAATAATCGATGCGATCAGCGCACGTCGAGTCCATAGCAACCAGCTATACAGATTGTTTTGGGTGTTAACGGGTGATAGGGGTAATACAAGGTGGTTGAGGCACATAGCGGAGAGTGCCAATGTACAAACAATAATAACGCCACTGGATGCAGATAGCCCTGCGATAAAGGCTATGAGTGAAAATGTGGGGGAATTGAGCGCCATTGGTACGCCAAGAGTTACATATTCTGCGGCAACATCAGGCTGAACAACGGTAGACCCCCAGAGGATTATGGGGATCGGTAGCGCAAGGATGAATAAATATAATGGTAAGCCCCAGCTTGCTGTGAGTAGCGCCCTAGGGTTGAGGTTCTCGGTAAACGCCATATGAAACATATGGGGTGTGACGACGGCAGATACAAAAAAGGCAGCGACAATGCTTCGCCAAGGACCCTCTTTGAGAGGGGCGTAAAGTGTTTCTGTTGCAATAGGGTTATCTATTAGCCACTGGTTGAGGCCTTGTGGTCCATCAAAAACAGAAAATAACACAAAAATGCCGACGCTGATCATGCCAATGACTTTAACAAGGGATTCGAATGCGATAGCAACAACAAGCCCTTCATGTTTATCTCGGGAAGATATGTGTCTAGCGCCAAAGAGAATGGAAAACAGGATTATCATGCAGCAAAAAATAAATGCCAGAATATTGGGTGATGTTTCTTGGTTGAGGATATGAATGGTGTCTGCGACTGCCTGCACCTGCAATGCGAGTAGCGGCATGATGCCAACGAGCATGCAAAGCGTGACAAGTGCGCCAACCCAAGGGCTGCGATAACGAAAGGCGAGTAAATCTGCAAGGGAGCCTAGTTGGTAGTTTTTAACCAGTTTTAGAATGGGAGCCAGTAATATAGGCCCCAACATAAAGGCCGCTGAAATACCCAAGTAGTAGGCGATAAAGTTAAAGCCAAATCGGCTGGCGAAACCTACAGCGCCGTATATTGCCCAAGCGCTCGCAAAAACGCCTAGCGACAATACATAGACAAGAGGGTGGCGTACAAACTTTGCTGGTATATAGCCTTCTTCTGTAAAATATGCGATTAAGAAAAAGAACGATAGGTAGCTGATACCAATAAGGAAGATTTGGGTAAGGCTAAAGCTCATCTAAGTCTCGGCTTTGCGTTATCCAAAAAGTGAGCGCAATAAGGATAGCCCATACCAAATAAGGTCGATACCACGAGGTTCCCCCTTCTGCCCACCATTGCATTATAGAAGGGGATAAAACAAAACCTCCAGCAACTAATAATAAGACTAAGCGATCAATATACATGGGGGGCTTTCCCTCTTTTAATGGTATGGGGTCGATTATACATTGATTGTGATCTGGGGGGAGTTTATGCGCGTGACGTTAATTAGCGCCTTGGGGCTCCATGCTGCCGCTCCCCAATTAAGGATAGCCTCTGGTGACTCATATTGCAGTGATGCTGGTGGTTTTAGGTCTAAGGTGGATAGCGCCATCCAAAGGGTGCGATTGCATTGGGTTGTTTCGATGGCCTTTGCAAACGTTTGCTTGCTGAGTTTTTGTCCTTGATCGTTAACGACAACAGGTAAATGAGCGTAGTGTGGCGTGTTATACCCCAGTAGTTGCTGTAAGTAATGCTGTCGTGGCGTGCTATCTAACAGGTCAATACCTCGAACCACATGGCTGATATTTTGCCAATGATCATCAGCGACTGCGGCAAGGTGGTACGCGTACAAAAGGTCTTTACGTTTAATAATAAAGTCACCCACATCGGTAATGAGGTTTTGACAGAATCGCCCCTGCAATTGGTCGTTGATGCAAACAGGGTGGCTGGCGCCTTTAACGGTTAGACGAATGCTAAAAGGCTTGTTTGGTGGCGCGTGTTGTTTGCGGCAAGTGCCGGGGTAAGGTGGGGATATTTGTTGTTCTCGAGCAGGGGCGTGTTCGGCCAGTTGCTTGCGGCTACAGGTGCAATAGAAGGCTTGTCCTTTGGTTAAAAGTGATTGAATAACGGCTTCGTATTGATCGTGACGTTGGCTTTGATAGATGACTTCCCCGTCCCAATGCAACCCATATGCATCAAGTGTGGATAAAATATTATCCGCAGCTCCTTGTATTTCTCGTGGCGGGTCAAGGTCATCCATTCTGACTAGCCAGGTGCCATTGTTATGTTTGGCGTCTAGGTAACTTGCAACCGCTGTCAGTAGGGAACCGAAATGTAGCGGGCCAGTGGGGGAAGGGGCGAAGCGGCCAGTATAATTCTGCATACGAATGCTGTACCACCTATGTTGGTGCGGCGATAAGGGTTGGTGAATAAAAAGGGCCTAGAACTAAAAAGGAGCGCGAAAGCGCTCCTTTTTATGCAGTACATTTAATGCTGTACCATCAGGCTGTACTTTCAGGTTCTACTGTCAGTTTCCCCACTGCTTTTCTTTGATTTCCTGCAATGTTTTGCAGTCAATGCAGCGTGTTGCCGTTGGTCTTGCTTCAAGCCGACGTATGCCCACTTCGATACCGCAGGTTTCGCACCAGCCGTATTCACCAGACTTGATCTCCTCAAGAGATTTGCCGATTTTACGAATAAGCTTACGCTCTCTATCCCTCGTTCTTAGCTCAAGGCTGAACTCTTCTTCTTGGGTGGCTCTGTCTGCGGCATCAGGAAGATTGTTAGGTTCGTCCTGCATATGGTGCACAGTACGATCCACCTCTTCCATTAACTCTTGCCGCCAGGCTTCTAATATCACTCGAAAGTGATCTAGCTGCTTTTCGTTCATATATTCTTCGTCGTCAACTACCTCGTAAGGTTTAAAGCTGGCGCGTGATAGGTCTACTTTACTTACTTTCTTTGTTGCCATTAATCATTCCTCGCAACTGGTCAATCTGTGATCTATAGCAAAGATCTCAACGATTGGCAAATCCTCAACATGCTCTGCGTCTATTGATACGGCAGGTAAAGTACCCGGTAAATATGACAGAACATATTCTTAACCTCTTTTTTGACGAAATTTACTAAAAAGGAAGCATTAAATAGCGGATTGTTATATGAATCCTATTATTATTGTTTTGCTGAAGAGGAATATGCCTCTTTCAACAGCGGTCGATCATATACCCATTTTTCTATGCTGTGAATAGTTTAATTTACACTTGGTTACTTAACGTTATCA
>CAJXZM010000272.1 GCA_913063125.1 uncultured Gammaproteobacteria bacterium
AAGCGCTCTACGTAACCCGTATCGCCCTGACATAACACTGACGGGGTTTTCATGACACATTGCTTACCGGTTTCCAAGCATTCGACAAAATAAAGCTGGCTTCGACCACTCGCATGAATTTGTCGTAACACCTTCCAACCGTCAATTTTCATCCCCGCATCAAGATCGGGAGGGAAAGGTAGGCTTGCTAATTTATTAAGTGCGTCGTCATGATTTTCTGTTCCGAGGGTCATCACACGCAACGCCTGGCAACTCAAGTTATCAGTACTGTTGTGCAATAACGCACCCCCAACCAAACGATCACAAAGGCCATCCAAGTCCTGTGTATCTTCTCTAACAGCAGCTTTGAATTGGGCACGGCTCATCCAGTCATGAATGCCGTCTGTTGTACTGATAAACAAATCGCCCTCTTCTACTTCTATTTTTTTATAATCAATCTCCAGGCTTAAACCAATACCCATAGCCCTGGCCAGATAAGTGGTATCTTTTGATACTTTCACCACATGATCTTGCGTTAGCTGCTCTAACTCGTCACCACGCAAACGATAAATCCGAGAATCCCCTGCATGAAAAACATGGGCACTATGAGATTTGATGATTAATGCACTAAAGGTTGTTACATAGCCTTTTTCTGCGTCGATATAACGCTGGCCTAAACCGTACAACCATCTATTTAACGCGACGAGCACTTTATGGGCAGATTGTTTTACGCTCCATGAATCTGGCGTTGAATAATAATCCGATAGAAAACCACGAACACAGGTCTCACTAGCTTCTTTACCAGCTTCAGCAGCACTAACACCATCAGCAATCACCATTGCTACACCTTTTGAAGATAACTGCGAGCCTTCTGGCACATGAATACCAATACTATCTTCATTTTGTGGTTTTATGCCGGCAACCGACTTTTGTCCTGCGTCTATTGTTAACACGTTATTCTTCAAGGAAAATTCCGTCGTCATTAAGATAGATGCAGCCTAACACATCCATCGGAGCAGGAAAAAAGGATAATGTCACACGACTCCGCACCCCCTCATCCACCTAATGACAGCAATCACTGTTACCCAATAAACACCCGCTACTCGACACCAAATTGTTGCTCCTTATTCTTACTGTGCACCAAAGTGACGCACCACTTCGGTGCAACACTGTAATATCTCATCACCTTTGCTTTCGAGCACATCCCCTTAGAGCCCAATAAAGAGGGGTTAGCGGTTGGTAGAAGCCACCAAAAATAATAAAAACATCCATGTTTTACAATACGTTATGAAAAACAAAGGATTTCAGGCACGCTAATTGCTTTGTTAGGATCAACCACATCGTAATACGCACACTTTATGATGTTTTAACTGCCAGCAGTGAACCCTCGGCAGGTATTACACAAAAATTACGGAGTCCGCAGTGAGTAAAGAAAAAATAATCGTCGTTGGTAATGGCATGGTAGGCCATAAATTCTTAGAATTTTTATCCGAACGCGACAACCGTGACCAATTTGAAGTCATTACCTTCTGTGAAGAGTCAAGACTCGCCTATGACCGCGTGCAACTCTCCGCATACTTTAGTGGCAAAACTGCAGAAGACCTTTCTTTGGTAGAAGATGGCTTTTTTGAAAACAACGGCTTTAAGGTTTACCTAGAAGATAAAGTCGTTTCGATTGACCGTGACAACAAAACGGTTACATCGGCAAATGGTGAAGTTGTTGCATACGACAAGCTGATTTTAGCCACTGGCTCATTTCCTTTTGTTCCGCCAATCCCTGGCAAAGACCGTGACGAATGTTTGGTATATCGAACAATTGAAGATCTAGAAGCCATCACTCACGGTGCTAAAACAAGCAAAAGAGGCGTTGTTGTTGGTGGTGGCTTATTAGGCCTTGAAGCCGCTAAAGCACTTCATGATCTTGGCTTAGAAACTCACGTTGTTGAATTTGCTCCTCGCTTAATGGCCGTTCAGGTTGATGATGGTGGCGGGGCAATGCTTCGCAGTAAGATTGAAGCACTTGGTGTTACCGTTCACACAGAAAAGAACACTAAAGAAATCGTTAACGGCGATAGCAGCAAGATGCGTATGGAATTTGCTGATGGCGAAAGCTTAGAAACGGACCTTATCTTATTCTCTGCTGGTATCCGCCCGCGTGATGAACTTGCCCGTGACTCTGGTTTGGAAATGGGGCCTCGTGGTGGTATCACTGTTAATAATAACTGCCAAACATCTGACCCTGATATTTACTCTATTGGTGAATGTGCGCTTTGGGATGGACGTATTTTCGGCCTTGTTGCGCCCGGTTATCAAATGGCAAAAGCTGCTGTTGATGCCATCGCTGGTGACAAAGAAAGCGAGTTCGCTGGCGCAGACATGAGCACCAAACTAAAGCTTATGGGCGTTGATGTTGCTAGCATCGGTGATGCTCACGGTAACACACCAAACAGCAAATCCTATTCCTACAACGATGAACACAATGAAGTGTACAAAAAAATCGTTGTGAGCGAAGACGGTAAAAAATTACTCGGTAGTGTATTAATTGGTGACGCAGAGGCCTACGGCGGTTTATTGCAGCTGATGCTCAACGACATGGATCTTCCTGAGCACCCTGATAGCCTAATCCTTCCGCAACGAGAAGGTGGCGCACCAGCAGGCTTAGGTGTTGACGCATTGCCAGATACGGCGACCATTTGTTCGTGTAACAACGTAACAAAAGGGGACATCATCGCATCAATCGATGGTGGCATCACTGAGCTTGGCGAACTGAAATCTTGCACTAAAGCTGGAACAAGCTGCGGTGGTTGTGCTGCTTTAGTCGGCCAGGTACTTAACGCTGAGTTAGAGAAAAAAGGCATTGAAGTTAACAATGACCTTTGTGAGCATTTTGCTCACAGTCGTCAGGAATTATTCGATATTGTTCGTGTTGAAGAGATCAAAACCTTTGAAGAATTACTGGCTAAACACGGCACAGGTAAAGGTTGTGACATCTGTAAGCCAACAGCAGGGTCTATCCTTGCATCTTGCTGGAACGATCACATCATGGAGCCTAGCCTTGCTGGCCTTCAGGATACCAATGATTACTACATGGCAAATATGCAGAAGGACGGTACATACTCCGTCGTTCCTCGTATCCCAGGCGGTGAAATCACCCCTGAAAAATTAATTGCTATCGGTCAGATCGCTCAAAAATACGACCTTTACACCAAGATCACAGGTGGCCAGCGTGTTGATATGTTTGGTGCCAAAGTTCACGAGCTTCCTCTTATTTGGAAAGAACTTGTGGATGCAGGCATGGAAAGTGGTCACGCCTACGGCAAGTCTCTGCGAACCGTTAAGAGCTGTGTTGGTAGTACCTGGTGTCGTTACGGCGTACAAGACAGTGTTGGTATGGCGATTAAATTAGAAGAACGCTACCGAGGCGTTCGCTCTCCGCATAAGATCAAGCTAGCAGTCTCTGGTTGTACTCGTGAATGTGCAGAAGCACAGTGCAAAGATGTTGGCGTTATTGCGACCGAGCATGGCTGGAACATGTACGTAGCCGGGAACGGTGGTATGAAGCCACGTCACGCTGATTTATTTGCCTCAGACTTAGATGATGAAACGCTTATCAAATACATCGACCGCTTTATGATGTTCTACGTACGCACCGCTGATCGTTTACAGCGTACTGCGACCTGGATGAACAACATGGAAGGTGGCCTAGATTACCTGAAAGACGTCATCATTAATGATTCACTGAACCTTGGCGAAGAGCTTGAAAAGCAAATGGACCACTTGGTAGATACTTACCAGTGTGAATGGAAGTCAACTATTGAAAGTCCAGAAAAAGTAAAACGTTTCAACCATTTTATCAACTCTGATGAAACTGACAGCAACGTGGTTTTTGTAAAAGAGCGAGCTCAAATTCGCCCAGCAACAACCAAAGAAAAATCCGACCTCATCGAAACCGTTGCAGTTTAAGGAGCAAAACAATGAGCAATAATAATCAATGGACTTCCATTTGTGACGCATCGGACCTAATCAGCAACATAGGTGTTTGCGCCCAAATAAACGGTAAACAAATCGCCATATTTCAACTAGAAGCAAATGGTACAACTAGCTTATACGGTATCGACAACCAAGACCCGTTTAGCGGTTCAAATGTATTGTCTCGTGGTTTAGTTGGGGATTTAAAAGGGCACGATGTTGTGGCATCCCCTATCTACAAACAGCACTTTGATTTATCGACAGGAAAATGCTTAGAAGATGATAGTGTTACACTGAAGGTTTACTCAGTACGCAGTAACGAAGGAAAGATTGAAGTCGCCGCCCAGTAAAGATCGGGCAAGCTGACAAAACGCCTACCACCCCGGCTTGGGAGTCACTGCCCTAAGCCATCCAGGGGCAGCTTTGCTGCCCCTTTTTATTTCCAGGTTTTAATATAAAAGGCTCAACCTAAAATGACGCCAAAATATTCTGCAGCAATGCCTTTCGCGTATGAATCAACGATTTAATCGTAGGAATAACAGAAACACTGCCTTGCTGAGCATTTTGTTGATTCTCCAGCCACACTTCCAATTGTTCAATTTCAAGGCTCAACTTACCCGCCAACGCCTCTTCTTCCGGCAGCGGTACTGAGGTTTGAACAGAAACCTGTATAGGAGCTATACTCTGAAGAGAAGGTGTATTTCCTGCACTCACCTGACGAGGACTTAGGGACTCACGTTTACATCCCTGCTTATACTCTTGTTGATTGAGCGTTTTCATATCCATTGAACTATCCTTGTTATCCATTTCTTACTGTTTGTAGTGTCGCGATAGAGGTGTATCAACCTTACCCTGACATATTCCATTACATCTCTATATCAATAAGTCTGACGGTATGATACGTCAAGTTAAGCCCAAGAAACCAGCAAGTTCAACGTAAAGTTTTGTAAAAACCCGTAAAAAACAATCAATTAGCCGTTTATTGTGCAGCATAACGGACAAATTGCCCGCACACCGCTGTTTCAGGTATAATACCTCACCGTTTTTGTATCACAACACAAAACACGTTAATACGTTTACTTTAGAACCCTTACTCTTAAGGGTTCTAAAGGTAAGAACTTTGACCCCTGACCAAGAAAGAAGGTTTACACATGAGCTTTGACAAGATCCCTGCAGGCAAAGATTTACCGAATGATTTATATGTTGCTATCGAAATCCCAGCAAACAGCACACCAATCAAGTACGAAATTGATAAAGATACTGATGCATTGTTAGTTGACCGTTTTATGGCAACTCCTATGTTTTACCCTGCAAACTATGGTTATGTACCTAACACATTGTCTGACGATGGCGATGCTCTTGACGTATTGGTTGTGACTCCTTACCCAGTAGTTCCTGGTTCTGTGATCAGAGCTCGCCCAGTGGGTATCTTGAACATGAGTGATGAAGCTGGCCAAGATGCAAAAATCCTTGCAGTTCCTCACACAAAACTAACCAAAATCTACGATCACGTTGAAAACTACACAGATCTTCCTGAATTGCTTATCAAGCAGATCGAACACTTTTTCGAGAACTATAAAGATCTAGAAGCTGGCAAGTGGGTTAAAGTTGACGGATGGGCTGATGCTGATGCCGCACGCGCTGAAATCCTTAAGTCTGCAGAAGCTTATACTAAGTAAATTGCAGTCTTGGGCGAAAGCCCATAAAAAAAGCGCCGAGAAGGCGCTTTTTTTATGGGCTGCAATTTATTGCAGCCCGCATTGAAGGTCACAAACCAAAGGTTAAAAAATAGTAGTAGCAATATTACCCTTTTGAAAGCAGCTCTCGTAAATCAATAATCGCTGTATTCGCTCGTGAAATATAATTTGCCATCACCAATGAGTGATTTGCCAACATTCCAAAACCATCACCATTTAATATCATCGGACT
>CAJXZM010000273.1 GCA_913063125.1 uncultured Gammaproteobacteria bacterium
GGTGAAATGTTGTGTCTTTGTCTCCGATGTCAGTTTCGTTTGATTGGTAGGAAATGTTTCCCGTGGCACTCCAGTTTTGATTCAATGTCCAATTGTATTCTAGTTCTATACCGTCGTAATCAATATGTCCTCGATTGGTTAGCGTCACTTGCCCAGAACCATCAGTGGTACGTACAATAAGGTCTTTGTGACGGCTAGTGTAGTAAGTGAGAGCGATGTTAGACTCTTGTTGTGTATAGATAAGTTGTGCACTGTAGGTATCAATGGTTTCTGGTTTTAAGTCTGGATTTCCCAACAAGAAGGCGGCGTCAAGAAATAAATCCAAACCGAAGGGAGATCGATAGGCTTCATCATAGATTAATTTTAATACATAATTTTTGTTGAAGGTAATGACACTTGCCGCTCGCGGGGCAATGTCACTGGCATCATCTTCGGGTTTGTTTAGCTGAAATCCACCATTTAGTTTTAACCAGTCATTGACGCGATAATCTAGTTGGGAATAAAAGCTGGATCGCCAGGCGTCGATGTTAGTGTTTCGATTTCCGTCGGATACATTGTCTCCTTTAAGCGCGTCATATACGCCGCCGATGACAACATCGGTGTGCGCATTAATATCGCCATGTAATGAGAGTTCACCGAGATAACCTCGAGATTTTGTTGTAAAAAAACGATCTTTACCACCAATAATTCCTGCTGTGTTGTTCATTCCATTGTAAGTGAGATTGGCTTGTAAGTTCCATTGACTATTGATATCAAATAAATACCCTATATCGAAGAAGCGCCTTTCGATTGTCCAATATTCTGAAGGGAATGTGAGTAAATTGTTACCCGCTTTTTGTTCGACTTTATTGATGATAGCGCTTATATCTAGCTGTTTATATTGTGTTTGAAAGACCATTTCTACTGATTTTTTGCCGGTTTCGTAATCGCCGTTGGGTCCAAATTCTCCCGTAATATCGGCGAAGGTGTCGCCGTTGCTGTTGTGTGTATTTAATGCGCCCATAAAGCTAAAATCTTCAAAAAGTGCCCCGCCTGTTATATCAATTTCCTTAGAGTTGTAGCTGCCATATTTGGTTTCAATTTGAAACTCTACGGGTGCCTCCGGTTGTTTGGTGACAATGTTCATTACGCCAGAAAATGCATTGGTGCCATAAAGAACTGAACCTGGACCTCGAATGATTTCAATTTGCTGGATGAGGCTAAGAGGAAATGATGAGTAGATGTCACCATTAACGCCACCTTGCCCGGCATCGCGAATAGGGCGGCCGTTGAGTAGGATTAGAATTTTATCGTCTAGGTGGGTTTGTGTTACCCCGCGAAGTGAGGTGCGGTTATGGGGATAGTTGGTAGAGCCAATTACCTGGGCGTTGGGTAAGCGGTCAATCACGTCACGTAGGTGGCGAGCACCGTAATGGCGTATGTCATCTGCGGAGATTACGGTGATTACACTAGCAGCATTATTTACAGACTCAAGGCGCTTGGATGCCACGCTAACTTTCAGTAGTTGCTCTAGTGGCATGTTCATTATAGTCTCGCCAAAACTATCGCGTGATTGCGCATGCACAGTTGGTAGCAATAGTGAGTTTGCTACCAGTAAAAGTATGCGAATCAACGGGGGCTGGTGCATCGGTTTGAGAACCTCATTTTCACCAAAATAATAAAGAATAGATTACTCGCTCCTTTATTATAGAGGATTCTCAAATAGTCGGGGTTTACTTAAGTGATTTCGCATATTCCCCGGGCGTTACCCCTAGTTGTTGTTGGAACATCGAAATAAATGCGGAACTAGATTCATACCCAAGATCACAGGCAATTCGGGTTACAGAATGTTTCTCTGTTGCTAAACGTTGCAATGCAATTTGTAAGCGCAGCTGTTGACGCCAGCTACGAAAGCTCAGTCCTGTTTCTTTTAGGAAGAGGCGCTGTACCGTTCGACTTGAAGCACCTGCAAATTCCCCCCATTGTTCTAAGTTACGTTTGCGTTCTGGGTGATTCTGTAATTCTGTACAGATTTTCTGTAAGCGTGAGTCGCTTGGTAAGGGGAGGTGTAATGGAACTGGGTTTGCGCCGATAACTTGGTCACGAAGGGTTCGAAATAAACGCCCCTCTGAACTTAACCATTCATACTCACTGGGCTGACGTAGCGCTTCTAAGATCAACTCCCGTAGAAGGAGTGAAACTTCAAGTACGTAGCAATGGTTTACCAAGGATTGTGCTTCATCAATGGTGATATAAACGCTGGAAATTTCAGCCCCATGTAAGCTGGAAATCTCGTGGGGGTGTTCAGGGGGAACCCATACGGCCCTGTGTGGTGGTACCAGGTAGCGACCACTTGGTGTCGTTACATCTAGCACTCCAGTAGAGGCATAGACCAGCTGCCCCCAGTTATGGCTATGCGCAGCGACCACCGATAGCGGAGGCAGTTTGCGATATAACATACTGATCGGACGTTGTGGTTTACCTGTTGGTGGCAGGATAAGGGGGACTTCTTGCCAATGTTGTCGTGTTCTATGCATTGATTGTCATATTATCGAAAGTACGTCACCCGAGCTAGCGTTATTATCTTCTCAACTGCATTGTCGTAGTGTCCGTTATCTCCTAACACGTTATGGCTATAAAATTATTAGGGAATGATTAGTATGAATATTCTGTTGTTATCTGGGAGTTTTCACTCGAAAAGTAAGACTTTGGCACTGCTTCACAATCTCTCTAGCTTTCTCGATGAGCATGAACTTGAAATACCCAAGCTAGACAGCCTTCCATTCTACTCAGAAGATTTAAGCGATGAAAAACCTGAGATTGTTTCTGATTTTCTGTTGCAGGTGGAATCTGCTGATGGGTTACTAATCTGTACACCGGAGTACAATCACAGTATTCCAGCGGTATTAAAGAACGCCATAGATTGGGCATCAAGACCTGCGTTTAATTCACCTCTGAAAGATAAGCCTGTATCAATTATCACTCAAGCTGCAAGTCCGGTAGGTGGGGCAAGGGCACAAGCGCATTTGAAACTGATTCTTGATTCAACACTTTCTAATATTCATATGTGTCATGAAATGATGGTGACAAATATAGATAATATATTTGACCAAAATATGAATATAGTAGATACCAAGGTATTAACGAGGCTGGAGAGGCATGTTAATGATTTTATTAGGTTTGCAAATGGCACATAAAATAGTGTTGAGGCAGACTAAGGATAGGCCATTTTCTTCATCGGTTCGATGATCTTTTCTAATCCGTTGATGCGAATTTCTAAGGCAAGTTCGAGCAACATTCCCAGTTTGCCTTGGGGGAACCCTTTGTTCGCAAGCCACAATAAATATTCTTCAGGTATATCAATCAAAACGTGCCCTTTGTACTTTCCAAAGGGCATTTTCATATGGGCGAGTTGTACCAAATCACGTTTGTCGAACATCTAAGGTTTTCTCTAGATACGTTACAGTATTGCCAGTGTACTTTCAGATAAGAAAAAGGGTTCTAAGCGGCGGCGGAATATATCAGCTAGAATACCTTTTTCTCTTAACATCTCTAGGATAGGAGGCGCAAAGCGCATGGCATCATCGGATAACATTGATTTCTCGATGCTTACTTCTTCAAGGATTAACGTTAGAGACGAGTCACCGTATTTATTGAAGAAAAAGTCTACACCAGAATCAACTAGGGAGGCGTAATAGGGTGTTTTTCGAAAGGCGATCCAGTAGTCGTATCCCATGACTAAGAAATCTTGTAAGTCATCAGCAGTGATAGCTTTTCGAAAGGTGGACAGCTTTTGCAGTTTTGCTTTATCCCAAATATCGAGAGAGATTTCGCTAATCTTTTCGTTATTTAAGGTTTTGGTTAGGAATTTTTCACTCTGCTTTAATGTCGCGCTGGCATTTTTTTCGATAAAACGTTTAACGTTATCTTCAATTGCTTTTTCAAGCTTAGGCGCAGCTTTGTTCATCATGTTTTTTCCTAACTTCAACATTGATGATGCGCCAGGGATATTCTTGGTGACCGCGTTGTCGGTTGCGTAATCTTTAATGCCGTTGTAAAGCAAGTCTGAGACCAATGCTGCATATATTGGATTGGCTACAGCTTGTTTGATTGCGCGCTCCCGAAGGTCGTCCATTTCGAGAATTTTTTCTAGAAGATCTTTGAATTGTTGGTCGGTATTAATATCGTTGACGAGAGTGTTGTCGTGGGCAGGATGGTCATAAACATGCTGGGCGACCTCTCCTAATAACTCAGGCACGGCGCCATGTATTTCAAGCTCTTGAGAGTATTTTTGGATAGTTTGTTTAATTTGATCAGGGTTAACGACATCATTTAGCGTTAATGTATCAATGATGGTATAGAAGTGGTCGATTTCGTCTTTAACAATTTGCTCAAAGCCATCACTGGTGACTTGTTCAACAAAGAATGCTACTTGTGCTTCAAGGAGTTGGTTGGCAATTTTCTTTTTGCTATCTGGCATGGTCTACTCTCATTTAGCAGTGATTCTAGGGTCGCTTTATTGCAACCAGGTGATTACGATCTGGCCCTATACTATCAGTGCTTTGCCCTTGAGTGAACGGCTGTGCTCTATTATTTTGTGGTTGGCTGTCTGCTGCGTCGCTTTTGCGTTTGTGATTTGGTTGAAGGGCGCTGCCCGTCTCGGTGACCTACTTTAGGCTTTTTGGGTTTTTTGGGTGCATGAGAGCGGGTGTTTAGCTGTGATTCGGGAAGGCTGTGAATAGGCTCAAATCCGCTAACGATTTCCCTAGGTAATAGGGTTTGGATAAGGCGTTCGATGTCAGACAATAACTTAAATTCATCGGCGCTAACCAATGATACTGCCTGGCCTGTCGATCCGGCGCGGCCGGTACGCCCAATACGGTGAACGTAATCTTCAGATACATTGGGCAGGTCGAAATTAACAACCTGTGGTAGCTGGTCGATATCGATACCACGCGCAGCAATGTCTGTAGCAACAAGTACTCTCACTGAGCCATTTTTAAACGCAGCTAATGCTTTTGTGCGGGCTCCCTGGCTTTTGTTTCCGTGTATAGCGGCAGCGTTGATACCGGCGTCTTCAAGTTTACTGGTGATTTTATTAGCGCCATGTTTGGTTTTAGAAAAAACCAACACTTGCTTCCATTTGTTATCTTTAATGAGCTTGATGAGTAGCGGTGTTTTTTGCTTTTTATCGACAGGGTAGATCCATTGCTTAACCGTTGGTGCCGTGGCATTGCGCGGTGTTACAGAGATTTCTACTGGATCGTTAACAATGGTTTTTGCAAGCTTGCGAATATCATTTGAAAAGGTAGCAGAGAACATCAGGTTTTGACGTTTTTTGGGTAACGCGGCAATAATTTTGCGGATGTCGTGGATGAAACCCATATCAAGCATGCGATCAGCTTCATCGAGTATCAATACTTCTAACTGATTAAACTTGACCGCCTTTTGATTGTATAGATCTAGCAGTCGACCTGGTGTTGCAACAAGTACATCAACACCTTTGCGTAACTTCATCATTTGGGGGTTAATCTTTACACCACCAAATACAACGGCAGAACGAAGTGGTAAATTGGCTCCATAAGTTGCAACACTGTCAGCAACTTGAGCTGCTAGCTCACGGGTCGGCGTTAACACTAATACGCGAACTTGGTTTGCTTGGGCTCGTTCACCTTCGATTAATCGTTCTAATATAGGTAAGGTGAAGCCTGCTGTCTTACCTGTGCCTGTTTGAGCTGCTGCCATAACATCTTTTCCTGCAAGAATGGCAGGGATAGATTGAGCCTGAATCGGAGAGGGGGTTTCATACCCTTTCTCGGATATAGCTTTTAAAATGGGGGCAGAAAGGCCTAAGGAATCAAAGCTCATGGAGGTATCTCTTGGTTAACAGCGGGCACG
>CAJXZM010000274.1 GCA_913063125.1 uncultured Gammaproteobacteria bacterium
CAGGTTGCGTTATCGTGTGTTCCTACTCTACTTGAGCGGTCGGGACACACCGTAACCGCCGACCAGTTTGCACTCCCACCTATATATCGTCAAGCGCATTTCTGTTTTGTGTGAATCTTCTTTTTTCAATTTTAATTGATCTAGCCCCTAGTAATTGTCGTGACTTGTTGGTTACACTTTGGGCGGGGTGGGTATTGGGGTTGTGTCGCAAATAGCGTTTTGGCGAATATTTGAACCTCTTTAAACGCTACAAAAATAGGGGTTTTGAAATAATAAAAATCCGATAAATTGCTATTTGCGACACAACCGTTTGAAATCATGCTTCCTCAACGCCGATCGATGAACGAATCACTTGCAGTTTCAACAAGTGATCATGAAATTATAGAGTTGATCTTGAAATATCGCGAAATGGGATGAAGGGAAAAAAGAATGAGGACTAATTTAAACAAAATACTTACAGTTTTAGCTTGCGTGTTAATTTCAGCTTGCTCAACTAATGCGAAATATAGTAACAAAACGCTGATTGCAGATGCAGATGAGCACATATCAATACCTTTTGAGCATGAGTCTGTTAGTGCTAAGGATTGCTTTACACAAGAAGGCCAAAGAAACGTCGCAGTATTTTTTGATGGGACAGCGAATAATCCGTCAAGTGAGACTAATTTATTTAAGCTTAAAAGCATGGTAGCGATGCAACCAATGGCTGGAGAATGCCCCCATAATTATGTTCTATATGTAAAGGGTATTGGTAGCCAGGGGAATTGGTTTAAAAAAGCAATAGAAGGAATGACTGGTAGCGGTATAGGTGAAGATGTACGCCAAGCGTACCAGTATATCTCAACCTATTACCGAGGTGATCAGGACAATATCTATATATTTGGTTTTAGTCGTGGAGCAGCTGCAGCTAGAATACTCGCTAGCTTTTTGGATACAGTAGGAAAATCGGATAAAATGCTGTCTGAATATTCGATTAAAAAATTATATAATATATACAAAGGTGATCAGCCTATAGCTAGTCGAAAAAAAGCTGCTCTTGATTTCATTGGCCCTGACCATAAAATAGAAACTGGGGTGGCCTTCATGGGGTTGTTTGATACAGTCGCAGCGTTAGGATTTACTCATTTTGGTGAAAATAAAGCCCAACTAAATTCACACTACTCAGACACATTGTGTGGCGTGAAAAGAGCCGCTCATGCTGTGTCGATTGATGATAATCGGAGCTCAGACTTCACACCGGCGTTACTTAACAAAAATCAGTTGAATTCATGTATAAAACGCAAACCTAAATTTCTTGGTTTTGTAGATCAAGTTTGGTTTTCAGGTGCTCATTCAGACATTGGAGGTGGGTATCTTGATACAGATTTGAGCGGAATGACATTAAATTGGATGATAGATAGGGTTGTAGAGGCTGATACAGAATTAAGTAACGAGTTAGGTGGCGATCACATCCCTCTTATTGAAATTGTAAGCAGGACATATGAAGACACTTTTGGTCAGTCTCATGATGCAGAAGAAGATTCATGGTTTTCTCGAAACCAGAATCGTGACTGGCCAAATATTCTAAACGAAGATAACAACAATAATGAAGATTCTAAGAAGTACCTTGATACCGGATTGAAAGCGCCTCTTATCCATAAGAGTGTAGAGTCCCGTTTAGCGCAGATGGTTAAGTTGAAGCGTGATTTTGATTGGACGGCAAAGCCAAAGTCAGAGAAGAAGACAACTAATTACTCTCATTGTTTTGACAAAGAAATGACGGAAAAGGGTGCCTTGCTAACCCTTATAAAAGACCCTGTTTTAAAACCTGGTCTGGTATGCCCAACAGTTTGGGTGTCAAGGACAGAAAAGCGTAAAAATGGTCTGAAGTAGCGTTGGCATACTGTTAGAGGAAAAAGTGCCCTGCCCCCTGAAATCAGTGTTCATTAGATAGTGGCTTGCGCACACCATACCGCCCGCTACGGGGGAGGGAATCCACTGCGTTCTCCATGCTGCTATCTAATGAGCACTAAATAAATACACTGGTGAGATCCTAAAGCTAAAGGAGGAAAAAAATTGGGCAAAATAATAGACTATTTGGGGGCGAATAATGTAATCACCGCTCTCGTTATTTGGGATTTGTAGGCTCTTTTTATGGTTCATTACATTAGAACCGTGTTCGGCGCCCCACCGAACATTGACACTGATATATGGCTTTATAACCGGTTAGAAACACGCGAATATTAGGGTTGTTCTAAGGATATTAGTATGAGTAATGGAAAAGTTGTGTGTAAAAAATGTAAGAATTCAGTAGTGCCTAGGCTGTGGCATCAAGATGTAAGAAGTGATTTCTTTCTGGAGACTATCAAACATATCTGCCCATTATGCGGAAAAGGTATGTATAAAACTGGTGGTGGTTTTAGCGTAAAAGGAGCGTTAATATATTTGGTGATAGGAGGGTTTTCATCGCTTCCGGCGGCAGAGGTCTTGATGATCAATGGCTACGAAACTTCTTCAGCATACAACCTTAGTGGCTTTGTGTTGGTCACTGTATTTCTTATGCCCTTTGTATTTAGATTCAAAAGAAGTATAAATGCCAAAAAATTGGTAATGCAATAAGGGGTTATGAGTGTTTGGAAAGAAGCCAAGTCAAAAATATGTCATTTCGTCTGCGGATGTGGAAGCTGCTTTGGCGCACATCAATAGCATGCCCCAAATGGCTAGAAAAGTGATGCCGGGGAAATGGGGTTTCAAAATTTTAGAGGACATGCTGTTAGCAAGTCTTCCCGCGAAGGCAAAATCTGGAGATTGCTTTTGCCTTGGACCCGGTTTGTGGGGCCATATAAGGCCACTGGAGGGCGACTTCCAAAATCATCCTAATTCGGAGCATCGGCTTCAGGTGGTTGTGTCCATAAGGTCGGTATTAACGAGCTTAGACAATCTAATTGTTCTAAATTAGTAGGCAGGTGAAAAACATGTTCGGAGAGGTCTCTACAATTACAAAACTTGGCGCAGCATCAACTCAATTGAAATGTTCTGTCAAATTATATTTGGAAGGTGAATACATTCCCGCACTCACCTTGGCTGGTGCATCAGAGGATATAGTTCGCAATTGTGTAGACGGAGAAACGTCTTATGAGTCAATGAAGGCGTATCTGATAGATGAGCTTGGATTCTCTATTAAAGGTGCACATCAGGATATTGTTGGCGCGAGAAATTGGCTAAAACATTGGAGTAAATCAAGTGGCAATCAAGAAATAGACGATTCTGATGCCACCATAAATCTTAGAGAATCTGCGCTAACATCGATTCTCCTGGCAGCAACGAATTTTCTCCAATTGGACCCTGGTGAGAGAAAGGAAGTCGAGTCATGTATCGAAAGTATTGCTCCAGATGTTCGTGAATATTTAGCCTGTCAGGATCAATGTTAGTAACAAACTATACTAAGGTGAAAAATAATGAGATATGGAATATGTATCGAATTAAAAAGAACAGGATAATAACAGAAGAACAATATCAGCATGAGGATGCGATCGAAACCGAAAAAATGAGGGTTAGTCTGAAGAGGTGGGCTAAAGCGCTTGTTCTCGGTGGGATCGCTGGTACTTATTTTGGACTGGGCTGGGCTGCTACATTTAATTATAGGCATGCAGAAAACCTGTTTGACATTGAGGGGCCAGGCGTGGGCTTGGTCCTTGGCACCATTTTCTATCGTCTCACACCAAAGTGGGGAAACCGTGCTCTCGTTCTTGCAATCGTCTTGGTTGTGGCGGCCCAGGCGAAACGATTTGTTGTGTAAGAAATAATAAAGGGGAAAAGTATGGGGTGGGTAGAATTCACGAGACCACGGCAAGCAGAACCTAATGCAAAAATGCTCTGTCCCGTCACTGGCAACAAATACACGGTTAGGCGTCGAGGGCAGGTTGAAGGTCGGGTTGGGATACTCATTGAATTCGAAGAAGGCAATGATGTTGCAGTAGTAGAGGCCAAGAATAATTGGTTAATTGATACTAACGTGATCAGGTGAAAAATGCGTATTCGCCACTATGGTTTTTATCCAATCGCTATCGGCGAAGTAAGTTAGCGGACATTAATGAGGCGTTGAATTCGGATGCGGGGGGTAAGGAGGTCAGTAGGCCGGCGGTAGAACAGGAACCAAAATACGGCGCCAAGGAACATCACACTTGGTTCTGTTGCTATTGCCAATCAACAGATACAACAGTCATCCAGCAAGTGAGAGGATGGAAGGAGCGCCCGAGATTGGAATAAAGGTCTTATTGAGCGAAAACAAGAATAGTCGATGCGGCGAACGTTGACAGGGTATACCCCTGGGCTGTCGTTTGTTCGTCTCTTCAGTATTGCTCCCACAAGTGCTAAGGAAGAGGTTGGAATAGAACCAAAATGGCGGTAAAGTACAACGATTAGCCACCTGGAATGAATCCGCAGTAATGATACGGCTTATCACAGGGATGTCTGACTTCATACAATCCCCTATAAAGAGACTCGCATCAGACTTGTCATGGCGGCATAGTCCAACAGTTGTTTATACGCCATGCTGCGCTTTGCTCCGCACAGTGTTTAAACACTAATATGTTAGGTTTTTTCGGTCATCCTGCGTAGAAAGGTAATACGATGAGTAATAAAATAACGATGGATACCAAAGTCACTCTTAAACAAGCATACCAAGTAATGTTTGAATTTTTAGATAAGGAGTGGCAGTTAATGGGCAAGTCTAAAACTGACCAGCTCGGTGGAATTCTTGGTAATTTATCATTGTGGGAAACGGAGAGTGGAAATAAAGAACCAATGGATGGCGCAGTTTTTCCGCAATGGTTGGAAAGTGCTGAAACAGTTTTGTCCAATGATCCTAATGAGTCGTGTGATATTAAACTTGATGGTAAAGCCCCAAGTATTAAAGTAAATAGATAGTGCATATGAACCTAACAAGTGCAGCTTGCCGGACTTGGGTAAACTGTCACCTTTTTCGCGCTGCGCGGCAAAGAAGTCGCCAGTTCACCCAAGCCGCAACTACAGGCGTTAAGAAAAACAGGATGCGATTAATGAAGTATATTTTTCCCTAACCCTATTTCTTGTTTCGACCTCTGTCTTGGCAGAGAGTAAATATGAATCAATGAATAAGGCTGAACTTTGTATGCACTTAGCAACATATTATGCGAAAGGGTCTAGCAGGCATTGGCTTCTTTCTATCAAGGACGTTAGGAAGCGAGAATACGGCCATGAATGTAAGGACATTGCTGAGTTACGAATGGCTGCCACAAGGTATGCTTGTATTTTACGTTGTCTTAGGCCTTGTTCGAAAGAAAAGCATGACCTCTAAATTCGGGAACAACGAAGTATCACTTCAGAATGAACCCAACTTTTCAAGAAGCCCTACAGCTAATTCTAGAGAGTCCTCATCCTGCCCACTTATCAATGACCCTAATTACTACCCTTCTTAAAGTACTTCGCTCTATACCCCGAAGGTGTCGTCATAAACCAGTTTTTGAACGATTTATTGAATGCTGCCGGGTCAGCAAACCCCAACTCGATAGCAATGTTTTTAATCGGTATTGCAGGATTCATTAATAGTGAAATGGCTCTGTCTTTTCTAATGGCATCTTTAATGGCTTGATAGCTATTGCCTTCTTCCGCAAGCTTACGCCTCAACGTCTGAGACGACGTATTAAATTCCTTGGCGAGTTCTTCCACGGTAGGGAACGTCAAAGGAACGCTGTTAGCGATCATCTGTCTGACTTGTGAAGCAATATTATGCTCTTCTAT
Source organism: uncultured Gammaproteobacteria bacterium (assembly GCA_913063125.1). GTDB lineage: Bacteria > Pseudomonadota > Gammaproteobacteria > Pseudomonadales > Ketobacteraceae > 42-54-T18. The sequence continues at coordinate 5,758 of CAJXZM010000274.1, forward strand.
CCATGTGAGGAAATAGAAATAGAGTGAACCGTTGTTGGGCACACCGTCTGGGTATATGGGTAAATTTAAAATCTCTTTAGAAAAACG
>CAJXZM010000275.1 GCA_913063125.1 uncultured Gammaproteobacteria bacterium
TCACTAATCAGTATTTGCAGGTTATTATCACTCATACTTTTTTGTCGCATCTTCGCCGTGCTGCCAACCATGTATCCACCTTTCAACAACCTAATCTATTTCATCTCTAATTAATGAGAGTGTGAACTCTATCACAGTTGGGTTTTGGGTAAAAAATACCCAAATGGCATAACTGTTGAGCGCTCTATAGATGGTGGGAATAACGTCCCTTATTACGTAATGTTATGTAGTGTTACGCGTTTATATGTAAACCTTTGTAGATGTATATGGGTGCTTTGTCATTAATTTTACCTGTTAACGGTGTTTAAGCTAATAAATAAAGTATAGGTCTTATTGCTCAAAGCGAAAGCGAGTATGAAGAGGAGTCGGTAATGAGGAGACTAAATGGAGTAAGTTGTCATTAGATAGAGTCGAGTTTGATACCCAGTGAGCTTGTACTAGTTTGGATACACTGACCAACTCAACCCCTTTTTCGTGTAGATTTTTTAGGTGAGAAGACAGGTATTTGATGGTTCCTGGGTGAGGGTGTGCAATGCCGATGGCATACCCATTATTTTTTGCTTTCGATAGTAATTGTAGAAATGCCCGATGTATTTTTTCCTCTGACGGGTTGTTGTCCAGAAAAACATCTCTGCGAAGATTTGGGATTCCGTGTTCTGAGGCGACTTTTCCTGCAATTGAGGCTGCATTGGTAACACTATCGATAAAGAAAAGTTGCTGCGAAGATGCCTCTTCCATAATCCATTCCATTGCTTTTCTATCTGTTGTAAGCAAACTTCCCATGTGGTTGTTAAAGCCACTAACGTATGGAACAGCAGAAAGTGAGCTATTTACTAGATCTTTGAGTTCATATTTACTCTGGTTAACGGTAAGGCCACCGGTATCGAGCTGTTTTCGAACCGTTGCTTCCATTGGGAGGTGTAAAAGAATCTCTTTATTGTTTGTGTGGGCAAGTGTGGCAAGTTTTTTTGCAAATGGAGTAAAAGGAATAACCGCGTAGGTCAGGGCACCAGGTAGATTGATGATATGTTCTCCCGCAGGGCGGTTGTAACCAATATCATCAATAATGATGGCGATTTGAGCTATTTTTGTGCTGGCGAGCGGTGATTTTGGGTGTGTCTCAGCTGATGCAGGGGGGGCAAAGAGGATGTTTGTAATGAGAGCACATACCATTAAAAAACAAACACCAGAACAGTAAACTAGCTGTTGTGCTGGTTTACTGAAGCGGTGAATTAGGTGTGTTGCCATCAAGTCCCATGCTACGGGATGATTCATTGTTTTTGCCTTGGTTCTTGCTTGAATTGTAGTGAGTTACTTTAGCGTAGCTCGGTAGGTTCAGCGTCCCCGGTTTTATCGGCAGAATATTTTCCAACGACATTGAGTGCTTTTAGTAAGTTTAACGCCTCGTAGAGTTGGTAGTCTCTCTCCTGTAAGGTTTTTTGTACGTTTTGTGACCCCTTTACGTTTGAAGTGTTACCTTTCGCAGGGTTTTGGAGGTGGCCGCTCAAGTCAGCTTCTTTGATGTAATTGTAGCCACTTACTTTTGTTAGTTTTGCGTTCTCCACCACAATGTCTGGAGTAATACCCTGTGCTTGGATCGAACGGCCGTTTGGCGTGTAGTAGCGAGCAGTGGTGAGCTTGATAGCTCGATTGTTCGGTAGTGGGCGTACGGTTTGCACAGAACCTTTGCCAAAGGATTGGGTGCCCATAATAACGGCGCGTTTATGATCTTGAAGTGCTCCTGCAACAATTTCACTTGCTGAGGCTGATCCGCCGTTGACCAGTACTACCATGGGGGCACCATTAAGTGCGTCTCCAGGGGTTGCTCTTAATTCCATTTCAGAATCGGATAAACGACCCTTGGTGTAGACTACAAGTCCGCCATCCAGGAATACGTCAGAGACTTCAGCTGAGGCCTGTAGCACACCACCGGGATTGTTACGTAAATCCAATACTAAGCCATTCAGTTGGGTGTCGCTGTTCTCTTCAATCAGTGAGTCTAATGACTTTCTGATATTGGCTCCAGAGGGCACTTGGAATTGACTCAGCCGTATATAACCATAGTTTGGTGCTAATAATTTGTTGCGAACGCTACGGGCTTTGATAACGGCACGTGTCACGCTGATTTCTAGGGTACGATCAGCTCCTTCGCGAACAATGCTTAGTATAATGTCAGAACCCGCTTTACCTCGCATGAGTTTAACCGCATCCCCAAGTGATAAACCTTTTACGGGAGTGCTGTCGAGCTTGATGATTAGGTCGCCAGCGAGTACGCCGGCTTCCTCTGCTGGTGTGCCGTCAATCGGTGTGATGACTTTAATAAAGCCGTTTTCCATGCCGACTTCAATGCCAAGCCCGCCAAACTCACCCGTCGTATTAACTTGCAAGTCTTCGTAAGCTTCGGGTTTTAGGTAGGCTGAGTGAGGGTCAAGAGCGGTTAACATGCCTTGGATGGCGTTCTCTAACAGATCTTTATCATCAGTTTCTTCAACGTATGCTTTTTTAATGATATCGAAAACTTCTGTGAAGGTGCGTAGTTCAGTGAGAGGTAAAGGGGCTTTGGCAGCGTTTTCTTTTGAGTCACCTTCTTCCGAATGGGCTTCTTGCTGGGGTGGCACTGCCATTTGTTCTAGGTTTGTGTCATCAGCCCAGGTAGTGATGCTTAAACAAAATAACAAGGGGGTGAGTAATAGGGGACGAAGTAATGACCTAGATGACGGTGTATGCCATTGAGGTTGTCGTAATGTCTTGCTTAGTACGTTCATCCAATATTCCTGTTTTGCCTCAAAGGCTTCTTTTTATGAGAGTATCTTTAAGATTAGCTTGTATTTGGGGGGGAATAACATCATTTTTTAACAAAATCGAAAGATCTCAAGGTGTTACGGCTTTAAGTGAGACCATTGGGTTAAAAAAAGGTTTCCTATTGGCTAACTTCTACACCACTTCGATGGATTGATGGGTTTTCCTTGGTGACGTAGTTCAAAATATAACCCAGAGGTATTTTGTTCAGTGTTTCTGCCGCTGTAGGCAATGATATCGCCGTTCTCGACCCAGTCCCCTGGTTCTTTACTCAATACTTCGTTATGTCCGTAGAGTGATAAATAACCATCTCCATGGTCGAGGATGGTAAGCAGCCCAAAGCCGCGTAGCCAATCGGAAAAAACCACTCTGCCACGATGCACTGCGGTAATTGCTGTACCTGGACGAGCATTGATAATGACGCCGTTCCAACGTAATTTTCCTTGGGCGCGACGGTTGCCGAAGCGTTTCGATACTCGACCTTTGGCAGGCCAGGTGAGTTTTCCTTTACGGGTTAAAAATGGCGTACTATTAATGCCGGCAGGCAAATCCGCCAGTGTTTCTTGTACTGCATCCAGTAGTGTTTGTAGCTCTGCTTCACTGGTTGTGAAGTGCTTTAGCTTGGCGCCTTTGGATTCTAGTGATTTACTTAACTTCGCGATAACACGCTTTCGGCGATCTTGGGCTTTTATCAATAAAGCCCTGTCGATTTCTAGCTGCTCTTTAAATTGCGTAAGCTTATTCAGCTCTGCTGATATAGTGGCTTTGTTGGCTGAAATTTGCGTCAAGGTGCTATTGAAGTTTTCAATACGCCCGAGTCTAGCTTGATGAAAATAGTCATAATATTTCAATGAACGGGCGAGTTTCTCGGGATTCTGTTGGTTGAGCAGTAGCTTTAAATATTCTTGACGGCCCGTTTGATAGGCCGCTGTAATGTCGGATAGCAGGGCTTTGGTCTGACGATTTTTAGCTGAGCTGAGTGCTCGTTGTTCTTTGCGCAGTAGGGTGATGCTCTTTTTAGAGGATTTAAGGTTGTTATTGACGCTCCGGAGGTTCTTTTGTGTTTTGCTTATCTCAAGTTCTGCTTTTCTCAGGTTGGTTTCCGTTTTGCTTCGCCTGCCTTGAGTGCTTTTAATGACGTTCTTGAGAACTTTGATTTGCTTCTTAACTTGAGATAGTTCTTTCTGGGTGAGTTTTTCATCCACCACCTCGCTTGCATGTGCTCCAGAAAAAGACAGCAAGCATAGTATTGTAAGCAATGATGTGAGTGATGTTTTAATGATTGGCATCTTAGATTAGCGATTGCCCAGTCATTTCTTCTGGCTGTGGTAATCCCATTAACGCCAATAGCGTGGGAGTTACATCAGATAATGTCCCGCCTTCTTGGCGTAACGATACATCGTCACTTCCAACGTAAACAAGAGGGACAAGTTCACAGGTATGCGCTGTGTGAGGCTGGCCGGTGTTTGCATCCTGCATTTGTTCACAGTTACCGTGGTCTGCTGTGATTAACATATGTCCGTTAACGGATTCAATGGCAGATACAACTTTTTCAAGACACTGGTCGAGTGCTTCGACGGCTTTTATTGCTGCTGACATAACACCGGTATGACCGACCATATCACCATTGGCAAAATTACATACGATGTTGTCATATTTTCCACCGGTGATCGCGTCGATGAGTGCCTCAGTCACTTCGGGAGCGCTCATTTCAGGCTGAAGGTCATAGGTGGCGACATCTGGGGAGTTAACTAGCTTTCGATCTTCGCCATCAAACGGAACTTCTCGCCCACCATTGAAAAAGAAGGTGACGTGGGCATATTTTTCAGTTTCCGCAATACGGCACTGGGTTTTAGCTTGGTTGCTTAAGTACTCTCCGAATACGTTTTCAAGCTTGCGGGGAGAGTATGCACAGGAGGCATCTATGCTATCTGCGTATTCTGTTAGCATCACAAAGTCACATATTGCAGGATGTGTTTTACGATTAAACCCATCAAAGTCAGTGTCTACAAAGCTTCGAGTGATCTCTCGAGCTCTGTCAGCACGGAAGTTCATAAAGATAACGGCATCGCCATCCTTGATAGTGACCAATGCTTCATTGTCCGCAGTTATTAATGTGGGTTTAACAAATTCGTCAGAAAAATTACTCCCGTAGGCCAACTCTAATCCTTCTATGGCTGTGGGCGCGGAGTATTCTGCTGAACCTGATGTCAGCATGTTGTACGCTGCTTCTACTCGCTCCCAGCGATTATCTCTATCCATCGCATAATAGCGGCCTACTATTGATGCGATCCGGCCAACATTAAGCTCTCGTAGCTGCTTGTCTATTTTTTCTATTGAGCTTTTTGCGGATTTTGGTGGTGTATCTCTGCCATCGAGAAAGGCGTGGACGTATACCTGCTTTGCTCCGCGTTTGGCAGCCATATCAATCATGGCTTGGATGTGATCTTCATGGCTGTGAACGCCACCTGGAGACAGTAGCCCCATTATGTGGACGGCTTTGTCTGCGGTAACAGCTTTGTCGACGGCATTTTTGAGGGCCGTATTGTCAAAGAACTCGCCTGTTTCAATGGCTTTGGTGATCAAGGTGAAGTTTTGATAAACCACGCGGCCAGCCCCTAGGTTCATATGTCCAACTTCTGAGTTACCCATTTGGCCGCTGGGTAGGCCAACATCCATGCCCGAACCTGATATTAATGTGTGTGGGCGTTTTGACCAAAGTTCATCCCAGCAGGGTGTGTTAGCGTGGGCGATGGCATTGTTATCGGTGGCTTCTCGATGGCCCCAGCCATCTAGGATAACAAGCACATGGGGTTTACGCTGAGAGGTAGTGGTCACTGATATAGTACCTTTTGTATTGTTTATGGGTAAATCAAAGTAGAGCGGCGCCCATTTTACCTTAATTTCGCACTAGATAAAGCAGAGGGTTTGGCCTTTCTCTGCTTGGGTGTATACTGCTCAACCTCAAATTTGTTGATTATTTACGTATATAGGGGCCGTTAATGGACCGCGTTATTGAGTTTGCACTAAG
>CAJXZM010000276.1 GCA_913063125.1 uncultured Gammaproteobacteria bacterium
GAAACAGACCTAGCATTACAAGAAGCCAAAGAATTAGCGGAAGCAGCTAACCTCGCAAAAAGCCGATACCTTACAGGTATCAGTCACGAATTACGCACACCATTACAGTCCATTCTTGGTTACGCACAACTGTTAGGCCGAGACCCAAGCATTCCGGAGGAGCGTAAAGAGTCAATTACCATTATGCGTCGCAGTGGTGAATACCTAGCGGATTTAATTGAAGGCTTATTGGATATATCTCGGATCGAAGCTGGTCGATTAGATATCCGAAGGGATCAAGTCAATCTACACGACCTGCTTTCTCAAATGGTACATATGTTTAGCCAACAAGCAGAGTCAAAGTCTATAGTTTTTAAATACACCTGCAATAACACATTACCTCAGTACGTTATTGCCGATGAAAAACGGCTACGACAAATCCTAATCAACCTACTCTCCAATGCGATTAAATTCACTGAAAATGGCAGCGTCACCTTCTCCGTACGTTATCGCAATCAAGTTGCCGAATTCTGTGTGAAAGATACCGGTGTAGGTATCGACAGCGAAGACATGGTACGTATTTTCAGCCCCTTCGAACGTATTCTTAAACCCGGCTTACCTCACGTAACAGGCACTGGCTTAGGCCTCACCATTGTCCGTTTACTCTGTGACATTATGGGCGGCGATATCACTGCCGAGAGCTCCCCGAACCAAGGTAGCACATTCAAAGTTCAGCTGATGTTATCCAAAATCGAAAACCCTCAACTTTTGGCTCCAGCAAAACGACCTATCCTAGGTTACCAAGGCACACGTAAAACCGTGTTAGTGGTAGATGATGAAACCAACCACCGACGGTTAATGGAAGACCTTTTAACTCCCCTTGGTTTTATCGTATTAGAAGCACGAGATGCTGAATCCTGCATAGAAATGATCCATAAAAACGACCAATGTCAGCCAGATATTTTTCTTATTGATGTATCCATGCCAGGTATGAACGGCCTCGATCTAGCCAAACTATTACGCGACCAGCAACTACGTGATAAGCGCGACGTCACCACTCCCATTATTATGCTTTCCGCTGAAGCCCATGAACATCATACCGATCAAAACATCGACCCGGCTTATAATGCCTACATGGTAAAACCCATCAAATTACTTAGCCTACAAGACCAGCTGAGTAAACTCATGGATATCACCTGGTGTTATGATGAAGCAATAGAAACCATAGAAAACACAACACCTGTCAACTCGCCCCCTGCGCTGCCAAAAAGAATTAAAACCGTCACACCCAGCAACATCCAACAAGACAATAAAGCGGCATTCACCGAACTTCTTGCTTATGCTGAAGTGGGTTACGCCAAAGGGTTTAGAGAAAAACTAAAAGACATCGAAAACACTGGCAGTGTTGATCAAGAATTTATCGACACGCTACACCAGTGTTACCAGCATATGCGCTTCGATAAAGCCATTGAACTGCTAACGAGTAAAAATAACAATGAACAGTGAAGTCATCTCCCCCCCGGACGTTGTACTTGTTGTCGACGATTCCCCCGAAGCACTCGCCATGTTAAATGAAGCGTTGGAACAAGCAGGGCTAACCGTACTGATCGCACTTGAAGGCAAACAAGCCATTAATATCGCTCAAAAAATGGTACCTGATATCATCGTGCTTGATGCCCTTATGCCCTCACTGGACGGGTTTGAAACCTGCAAACGCATGAAAGCAGATCCCAGGATTGCGGATATTCCCGTGATATTTATGACCGGACTAAGCGACACTGAGAGTATTGTTAAAGGACTAGAAGCCGGTGGTGTTGACTACCTAACAAAACCTTTTACTCCCGATGAGCTGGTTGCTCGCATGCGTGTACACCTAACCAATGCACGACTAACTAGCAGTGCACATAGCGCTTTGGATACAACCGGACAATATTTATTCACCATTAACGAGCAAGCTAAAATTCTTTGGGCAACACCACAAACAAAAAAGTTATTCGCCCACGCCAATGTAACCGAAATTTGGCAACAAAGTGAGATGGCAGAACAGCTGCAACAATGGTTAAGTCACGATCCCAAGCCCGGCCAAATATTAAAGCTGTCAGGCATTGATCATCAACTCAATATTCGGCTTATAGAACAGGCTAGTAAAACCGAGATATTATTAAAACTGCTTGATGCAATGGCCCCTAGTGGAGCAGCAAAACTCAAAGTCACCTTACCCATCACCGAGCGTGAATCTGACGTATTGTATTGGATTGGAAACGGAAAAACCAATAGAGAGATAGGGCAAATACTCGAAACTAGCCCTCGCACCGTGAACAAACACTTAGAGCAAATTTATCGAAAACTCGAAGTAGACAACCGTACCTCTGCCGCGGCGATTTCCATTCGATTATTAGGAGATGATTAATACAGTCCAGCATTCATCAAATATTAGGATAAAGGTTGTATTTTTCTCTATATTCTTTCGGTGTTATCCCTTCCGATTTTTTAAAAAGTTTTGAGAATGAACTGGTATCATCATAACCGACCATTCTAGTGACAATATCAATTCTATTGTTAGTGTGTTGTAGCAGATCTTTTGATATATGTAGCCGTATTGATTTCAAGTATTCACTTGGAGATTCACCTGTTGCACAACGAAAACGGCGATAAAAATTTCGCTGGCTCATATTGAAGTGTTTTGCCACCTCCTTAAAACACATGATCTCTGAGTAGTTTTCCTCAAGCCAATGCTGAACTTCAAAAATGACATTGTCCTCATGAAAGTATCTTCCAAAACTAAAAGACGTACTCCCCATTCCTTGTTGAACTTTTCGCCCCGTCATTACAATCTTTTCAGATTTTTTTGCTAACTCTTTGGTGCTTAATCTAGACATTAATTCAAATAACAAGTCATTCCAAACGAGCCCACCTGCACAACAATAAATATTGTTGTCAAAAGTCATTAATTGCTGGCCATTTAACTTTACAAGCGGAAACTGGTTAGAAAATTCGTCCAAATAAGACCAGTGAGTTGTTGCAACTCTGTTATCCAAAAGCCCAATTTCGGCAACAAAAGGGACAGAAAAATCATTGACGGCAATCGGTGTTCCAAGCTTATGAAATTTCTCTATAACATTCAAATAGGATTTATTTACACGTTTTCCTTTCACGTATTTTTTACAAACGGTTGGTATAACAAGAAGATCGATATGAGAGGGTAAATCCCTTAGAGATAGATGTGCATCTATAGTGATTTTATTGGCGCACCGTACGGGCTCTCCATTTTCGGTTGCAATAGACACTGAAAACTCTTGATTGCCACTTTCGCCATAGATCTCTTTATAGTGGCTACCTGAAAGCCGAAAAGTATCTACAGCCGCCACAAGTGGAGATGCCAACGATGTCTGTAATCCCAGAATAACAATAGTTTTCATTATTATAAAATCGACTCTTTCTATTGCAAATAGAATTTTTTAAAAATCAGGAAGATACAGTGTAGAGTATTTTTTGTACCATGAGTAGCAGGAATTTTTAGTCAAAACTGAACCGCACGCGGGTTAAGCCGACGAGCAAACCCCATACCCAGGTATACCAAAAGATTAGAGACTTATATCCACTAAGTTTAGATTGAAATGAGTACCCACTAAAAATGTGATGCTGAGGCTGATGTCACCAATCTTATGGCACTAGCCGCCATTGAGCTTATAGCCTTCAAATCCATAATAGAGTCAACTTCCATTAATTATTTTAAACGGGATATTGTTCTTTAAGAGATATTCCAGATTAATCGAGCTGATTCAAATAGCATTTTGCAATCAGCATCAGATTTTTAATCCACAATTAATGAGGCCACAAATTATAATAACAAGTGGAATCTTACAATGAATAAAAACTCGGATTATTTTCAACTGCATACCCATAATCGAGACTTCACTCACAACACAAATACGCTGGCTATTTACTCGAAACACGATTCACTTTTTATTTATCGTGTTATTCTAGCGATCTTGTTTTTTATTGGATTATCTATTCACAGCACTGGCCATGGAACTCCTGAAGAAAAGGTAGAAAGCACTTATACTTGGGATAACGCAATTACGATTCCTACGCTGCTATCACCTCAAAGTGAATCTAGTACCGAACAGATATATCTACCTGCAAATATTTTCATTCCGTTATCACCTAAACCAGAGGATGGCTACCCAGCTCTGATTTTTATCAATAGCTGGGCAATGAATGAAACTCAATATAAATCTCAAGCGAAGAAGTTCGCTAACGAGGGTTATATCGTTCTTTCCTACACAACACGAGGTTTTCGTGGTTCTCCCGGTCTGATAGACACGGCCGGTCCAAAAGATATTGCTGATACATCATCTGCTATCACTTGGCTTATTGATAACTACCCAGTAAATATAAATTCTATCGCGCTCGGTGGAATTTCTTATGGTTCTGGCATCGCTTTACTTACAGCAATTCAAGATAGCCGGGTAGCGGCGGTCATTGCAATGAGCACATGGGGTAGCCTGACTGAGTCACTCTGGGGAGGTGAAACACCTCAAGAAACATGGTTAGACATTTTACTCGGTGCAGCCGGCTGGCCTATTGGCCGTCCTGATTCAGAAATCCTGGAAATGGCAGACAACATGTTTAACTATCAAAACATTACACAAACAATTTTATGGTCGAATACAAGGTCACCAATACATTATATTGATAGGATCAATAGCCGCGAACGAATGCCCGCTGTTTATGTATCCAATAATTTACACGATTATCTATTTCAACCGAACTCCATTATCGAGTTCCTGTCGCAATACAAAGGCCCCTGGAGATTAGATCTTAACTCTGGCATTCATGGTACTGGAGAAGCAAGTGGGTTGCTGGGTTCAAACACCAGCTATCCCTGGGTTATTGCCAAAGCATGGCTCAATCATTATTTAAAAGGCGAGGAAAACAATATCAATCAGCGGGGAAAAGTTAACACTATTGTACTGTCAAGAACCCGTGAAGGTGCCCCAAGCAGCAGAGAAAGCTTTCCCGACTTGCCAATTACGAACATTGCGAATGATCTTGTTTTTACACTAGTACCACAAGGAGATAATACAGGATACCTTAGTACCGTCCCTGCAACAATTATGGACGTGGAACAACATATCAACACAACAAAACAACAAGTAGGCTCTGGAGGCATTTTTGGCGCGTTACAAGGAGCTGGTTTACGAGTTCAGTTTGACGAAATTGATACTGAAAATGCACTTATTTTTACAACTGAGGTACTCGAAAAAACCTTGCACCTACGTGGGTCCGCGTCCTTAAACTTTTTCGCAAAAGTGGAACACAGCAGCCAGTTTTTTGCCTACTTACTTGCCCATAACGAAACCACTGGGAAAGCACACTGGATTGGTCACTCCCCCTTAACCTGGCACTTACCAGAAGGCGAAACTGAGATTCCAAATGCCCCCACAGAGCTTTCTATGAAATTCTACTGGACTGCAAATGATATCGATAAAGGAGACAGATTGGTTCTAATTATTGATGGTAAAGATGGAGATTACTGGCGCTATAATGACACGCCAAACACTAACAGCATCGTATTTGGCAATGATTACCCTGCTGAATTAGTGTTACCAAGAACCTTGGGTATCACACCGTTTTTACCACTTGATGACCAAGAGAACGTAGACACCTCACGAGGTGC
>CAJXZM010000277.1 GCA_913063125.1 uncultured Gammaproteobacteria bacterium
AAATTCATTATGATATGGACATCGCCCAAGATGGTTTTGCGGTTACCATGAAAATAACGTTTTAAAATTCAAGTTCTAAATTAACGAATTATCCAATGGGTTTTTTCTTAAAGACATTCAAAAGGTATGTCTGGTTTGGAAGAAAATTTTTTGTTGTTATCGTTAAAGGCACAAAAGCAGATGCTACAGGCCTCATCAAAGAGTTGTCGGGGAACCACAGTTATAGCATGTAAAATATAGACAACGCTACTCAATAATACGGGTGGATTTATATCTTTTGCTAACTTCTGCGACGTTTACAAAGTAGGGTGCTCGTTAACTAACTTCCAATAATTTGAGAACATTAGTAAACCCAAAATCACTCAATTGGCTGGTAAGTAGGGATATATTTTCGAATGATTTTTGAAACATCGTTTTTGCTTATGGATGCATAGGCATTGGACACCTTTGTAATCATTTCTGGGGTCATTCGCGGTGATTGTTTTGAACACTGTAGCCAGCTGGTATTCATTTGGAGAACATAGTAATCATAATTAATAACGGCGTAGTGTTCATCAATAGTTTCTTTCCCTCCAACAAAGCCGTCAATTCTTCCTTTGGCTAACATTCTTAATCCATTTCTGTAGCTATTGACCGGCCATTTTATGATTTTAGTATTTTTTTCAAGAGCATCACTATATTGTGCGCCACGAACGTGCCCAAGCGTTTTACCTTCGAAATAAGCTAGGTTTTCCACAATGAATTTAGATTCATCAGGGTTCAGTGGGCGAAGAGCAATAATAACCGGTTTTTTAATTGCCAATCCTATTTGTGTGAATGTTTGCTGTCTTTCCGTTGATGTAAAGAAGATAGCGCAATCAGTCTTACCTCTTACCAAGTCTCCAATCATGCGCTGAAAAGGGAGGAGCTTAATCGTTACCTCCATGTCTGTAGCTTTCGCTAATTTTTCTGTTATTTCATAGTAAATCCCTGCATTATTTCCTTGGTCATCTACATAGCCAAGGGGTTCCCCAACGTTTATTACAGCCAGCTCCAGCTCGTACTTAGCTACAACAGTTTTAGCCGTCAGATTACATGCAAAGGAAATGCAGAGTATAAAAAAAGCTACTAACTTGTTTTTTGACATAGATAAGTCCAGTTCGTGACCAGCAACTGATTATTATTATCCTGATTAATGTAGCAGGGTTATATGATTTCGTCCAAATGTTCAAGATGGATAACCTACCGAATCATTCAATTATGCTTGACCTAAGTTGCTGAAAAACATCGTATTATTTTGTTATCAAAACTAGTCTTTTATTAAACTTAGCCTTTGATATAGAAAATCCCCAATAGAATCATCAGTTTCTGCTAATTTACTCAATTTCTTAACCGCAAGAAGCTCGCAATTAACCGCCCCAAAAATAACGGTACGACGTTTTAGATAAAAGCTTTTGGGGAAGATTTTAATTTATAGTTTTTGCTTCTTTTATTGCCAATAATTCGACTTACATATATTTACAATAAACAGACCCTAGAGCCTAATAGGAATTACCTTAGTGTAGATTGGTCTAAATACAACCGCCTTATCCATCTACACTCTTGGTAGTGATTGCTATGTGCCTATAGCTTTGTGCCAATTGCGGTCATTTGTAGGGCCAGTAATTTGGTCTCTCTTTTCCAATTCAGAATGATTGTTCTATGATGATACTGTTGAAAAACACTCGATCGCTTCTTCCCTTTAGAATTTTTCGTGGGTATGAGATAAAAAATATTCAATACGACAGTGCATATGCACAAGAGAAATGCGCAAGCACAACGTAAAATATTAAAGCGGCAATACATTTTATTAAACCATACCCTCATTGAGGTGGTGCAATTGAAACGTAGAACCTTTATAACAGCGAGTGGAGCGACTCTAGCTTCAGTATTGTTTTCAAGATTTGGTAGTGCGCAGCCAGTAAATCGTGCCGCAATAGTAATTGGTGTGGATAGGGCAGGAACCCTACCTGTTCTCCGAGCAGCTGCGTCCGGTGCATCCGCTTTTGCAGATTGGTTAGATGGCGAAGGTTTTGAAGTAAATCGTTTTATCGATAAGCCCTATAAACCGATAAAAATTGACCCCATATTTGAGGCGGTTGATAGAGTCGTAAACAGGGGGGTTTATGAACAACTCGTCATCTATTTTTCTGGCCATGGGTTTCTCAACAGCTCTAGCGAACTATGGATGTTATCCGGAGCGCCGAATAATCCGAATCAAGCCATAAGCCTTATGGAATGCAAGCGTTTGTGTAAGCGCACTGGGATTCCGAATGTCGTGTTCATCTCGGATGCATGTAGGTCTACAGCTACAAGCCTTGCTGCAAATTCTGTTAGAGGAAGTGTGATTTTTCCAGCCACAGCAAATGCGGGCAATGTAAGGACCAAGATCGACATTTTTTTGGCAACGCAGGAAGGTAATCCCGCATATGAAGTAGGCGTCGATAAGGCATTTAGCAATTTCCAGGGAATTTATACAGAATCATTCCTGAGCGCATTTAAGGCTCCCGAGGATCACATGGTCTCGAAGGTTAATGGGGTCGAAGTGGTTCGAAATAAACATCTTGAGGACTGGCTAAGTCGGGATGTTAATCGCCGTGCTCAGTTAGCTTCATTGTCCATTGAACAGAGGCCCGACACGGAGGTTCTTTCGGATAAGTATATTGGTAGGGTAAACAGATCGAGTCAGGCCGCAATATCACTCCCCCCATCAGAGCCGACAATTAACGAGGTTGCAGCATTGGCTTTTATCGAAAAAGGCTTTGGGGCGTTAACTGTGCCACTTACTATGAAAGCCAGGACTACTATACGAAGATCCGATAAGGTGCGAGCATTTGAGGAAGCCCAACATAAAATAGCCGAAGCAGAGCAATCAGCTCCAAATTCATACGAGACTCAAACGGGTTTTTTTGTTTTTGGGATTGGCATCGCCGAGGTAATCATTAATCCTGATTTCTTCCGTCCGGAAAAAGCAGCGGAAAAGAGCCCCGGAGCGATTCGACTTTATCCACAGAACTCTGTACCTGCTAGCGCTGCGATTCGATTTTCCGATGGCTCCGGCACGGTCGTAGCGGCCCTTCGAGGATACATCGGAACAATTGTTGTGGATGAAGGAAGAGTCGTCAGCGTCACCTATACTCGATCAGGAATGGGGCAGCAGCAACGCCGCCTGAATGAACTTAGGAGTATTGTAGCCACATCGGCAAGATTCGGAACGTTTAGTATTTCAGGAAGAGGGCTCGACCTGCAACAGCAAGCAGAAAAACTGGCCGACCGGATTCGAGTGTTAAAAGGAATAGATCCAACATTGGGTGTGTACGCAGCCTATGCGTACGACGATGCTGATCTTCCTGATCAAATTGAATCCGTCAGAAAATTCATGAAGCGCGATATTAGAGGCGAAATCTTTGATGTCGCCTTACTTGCTAATGCGTTGGCGGGCGTTCCTCCCCAAAATCGAATAGGCATCGCGCCATTTTGCCCGATGCTTACACAAGGCTGGGGTTTACTTCGGATCGCAAATGTTTTATTGCCACCAGAAATTGACGCCGCGAGAGACCATATTGAGCCTGCACTCTGGACAACTTTTAGACCGAAGGGCATGGATATAATAACCGACGCGATTAGTCACCAGGTAGTAGTTTAGAAATAGCATGGAGACAACCCTATGATTACGAGGCGATCGTTTCTGCTACACAGTGCAGCACTATCGTTGGCTGCCGTTTCCCCAATATGTAAATCGTCACTACCGCGTAAACTGGTTTTTGTGCACGGTCGAAGTCAGCAGGGCAAAGATCCTGATGCTCTAAAGGCAACATGGGTGGAGGCATTCAAGAAAGGCGCCGAAACCGCAGGGATGGAAATACCGAATGATCTTGAGATTGCCTTCCCGTTTTATGGGGATGTACTCGACAGTTTTGCCAAGCAGCTAGATTTACCGCTTACATCGGATATCCGAACAAGGGGAGAGGACGCTGTGAATGAAGATTTCCTCCTCTTCCAGGCCGAAATTGCAGAAGCCCTGCGAGCTAGGCGTGGTATTACCGACGACCAAATAAACGAAGAATATGGGAGCAATCTGAAACAAAAGGGCCCCCTTAATTGGGAGTGGGTACAAGCGATTCTACGAGCACTGGATAAGCACGGCGGGGGAATAAATCAGATCGCCCTTGAACTCTTTACGCGAGACGTATTTTTATATACACGCCGTTCAATTGTGCGAGAAACGATCGATAAAATTGTAGCAGATGAAATCACAGAAGATCCTACAATCATCCTTGGGCATTCGCTGGGCTCGGTCGTTGCGTACAGTGTTCTTAGATATGACCCCCGTAAGCTTAATGTTCCTTTATACCTGACAGTTGGTTCACCGCTTGGTCTGCGAGCAATTCGGGATCAATTTAAGCCACTTAAAAGCCCTGTAGTGGGAAGTTGGTTCAACGCCTATGACAAACGGGATATGGTTTCTCTATATCCTCTAGATATTGATAACTTTCCCGTTAGTCCAGTGGTGGAAAATTATGCTCAGGTGGAAAATAACACGGGCAATCGTCATGGGATAGTTGGATATCTGGACGATCCGACCGTCGCACGCCGAATTTTGGGTCACCTCAGCTAAAATACTCGCTGAGCATTGTACTAAGATCCTTCCCTTAACAGAGCAGAAATCCCTTGTTTGAAGGTGATCATAGATTGCTCAGGTTTATAAGATATTGAGATACGATTCTACCATGCGATGAGATCGTTTCGCTGGATGCGACACCTTTATCAAAACGAGTAACTCCCTCTTCTTCAAGAGGGTGTGCCAGATTAGTCCGAACTAATCTCATCCCACATGGGATTTTCGTTGCACCGTGCGCACGAGGTGCTTGCTCGTGGAGTTTATTAACGAAAGCTATTCAATTATTCCATCAATCAAAACATCAATAATTGCTACCTGTCTTTTTATACCAGTAACCTCATCGTTGCCCTCTTTTAGATTTTCATCCAAACGAAGTAATACATAACCATGAACTAATGACCAAAGTGCAATAGCCTGAGACTCAACATCTACCTGTTTGTTTTTTGCGTGTTCGCATAGTATTGCCGTGAGTGCAGCATAAATATCATCCATTGCTGCACCTAGTTCATCATCTTGATCGTCGGCATATTCTCTACGCCAAAGCAGTTTATAGCGGTTTGGATATTTCAGTCCGAATTTTAATATCGTGTTGCTGAATGAATGAATAGATAATCTGAGATTGCCCGTTTCTTTCGAAATATCTTTTTCAATTTTTGAAACTAAATATCGAAAAGACTCTGTAGCTAAGGCAGTCAATAATGCCTGTTTATTTTTAAAATGATTCGCAGGAGCTGAATGCGCCACATCAAGTGTGCGTGCAATTTTTCTAATGCCCACAGCCTCAATGCCTTCATTATCTAATAACTCAAAGGATGTTTGAAGAATCTTTTCTCGTAGATCTCCATGATGATAATTTGATGTTTTAATCATATTGACACTGTCCATATTCTCTGTTTAAATTGACAGTGTCAATATATAGCTATTCATCCTCAAATAGAAGTGAGGATTCAATTTATAAGGTGTTCGTAATGAATAATGATTTAATTTTTCTGCCAGTTTTAGCCCATATTATCCTCATTTTT
>CAJXZM010000278.1 GCA_913063125.1 uncultured Gammaproteobacteria bacterium
GTTTTTAGATTGGTAGAAAGATAATGAGTAATGGTGTTGGCGTTTATATCTTTTGCAACAATGTTTGCCTTGAATCGGCGTATTTCAGAAAGTATCTGGCGATCATATTGGTCAATATTACCTGCCATATCTTGATCGAAAAGTTCTAGCGAATAGACGCCTTTACATCCCGCAATAATCTCTACACAGGGTTCGTCACTAATGTACTCACCTGTAATGAGAGTTCCCGCATGATCCGGCTCGAACGTATTCTTAATACGTAGGGGAATGCTATTTTGTCGTAAACCTTTCGCTGCCTTGGGGTGAATAGCCTCCATGCCAAGGTTTGCTAGTTGATCAGCCACATCATAATTCGTGCGGCCAATCGGTACAGCTTTCTGCTCACCAACCACGCGAGGGTCTGCACTGCTAAGGTGGAATTCTTTGTGTATTACCGCCTCCTTAGCTTGTGTTAATACCGCTATCCGACTGAACGTCATTTCACTGTAACCGCGATCAAAGGTTGTCATCAACCCATCTTCACTGTGAGCGTAACCCGTTACTATCGGTAGTTGCTGGCTTAAATCAACATTATCGAATGCCTGCTTGATCCGCTGGTCTAGTGATATGTGTGTTTCGGCTTTCCAGCCTGTCAAATCGATGAAACGTGCATTAATGCCGTCGCGCTGTAGAAGGGTGGCTGTATTCCAGGCGCTATGAGCTTCGCCAATACTTGCGAGCATCTCTCTCACGGTGGCTAAGTGTGTTTCCAGTGCAAAGTGACCGTGTTGACAAAGTCGTTGTAGGTCAGTCAGGCAGAGGTCCGCGTTCTCTAAGCGTTCCCCAATAAATCGATTGGCTTTATTTAGCAATTCTCCTGACCCGAACAGCTGAGTGTTGATGGTAAATATTTTTTGGCTCAAACTCTGTAGTGCTTCTTGCCAGCAGTTTGCTCCGTTTACACCGCTTGCAAACAATGAGTAGACACCTGGTTGCCCAGATTTTTTATGTTCAAGCAGCTGGTCGGTGATACCGCCGTATGCCGAAACCACAAAAACGCGTTGGTAATCGGAATCGCTTTGTGTTGATCTTTTTATGATGTTATCGCGAACGGCAACGTAATCGTTCATGGAGGTGCCGCCAATCTTTTCTATACTGTGAGATGCCATATGAATGCTGTCTTCCTCTTAGTGTTTTTTCTTGTACGAGCAGCGCATGAGTGAGAAATTGGTATGGCTTCTTTTCTGCGGCATTTCACATTCACAGATATCACGTTCACCTGCCTTTTCAGGGCCCGGCTCGATTAGCAATTTATTCACTCGTAACAGGAGCGCTATGTAATTCGTAAGCCCCGTTCTTGTTATGAACCTCAGTGCCAAGAAGGGGTGGGTTGAAAACACAGGCTAACGTCAGTTCCGAAAAGGCGCGTAAGGTGTGCTTGTCGTGTTTGTCTAAAATATAGACTGTTCCCGGTTTGATAGCGTATTTGATGTTATCGGCAAGCGTTTCGACCTCACCCTCGCCAGCAATGCAATACACTGATTCCAAATGATGTTGGTAGTGCATTCCAAAGTCCGCCCCCTTATAGATAGTAGTGATATGAAAGGAAAACCCCATATTGTCGTCTTTTAATAACAAGCGGTTGCTTTCCCAGTTCCCGTCAGGGGATACAGTGTGGCGTTTAGTGTTTT
Source organism: uncultured Gammaproteobacteria bacterium (assembly GCA_913063125.1). Lineage (GTDB taxonomy): Bacteria > Pseudomonadota > Gammaproteobacteria > Pseudomonadales > Ketobacteraceae > 42-54-T18. The sequence goes on from CAJXZM010000278.1 coordinate 1,671, forward strand.
CAGACTCTTTCAATGTTCTAACAATCATGATTTCTCTCGCGATCTGGCGATGTCATTTTGATAAGTTGTGCAGCCTTGGGGCCATTTTGAAAAGCGAGATGGGTTATTTTTCTTGCAATATCACCATTGATCCCCTGAAACAAGCCGAGATACAGCATAGCCATCATTTAGTGGGGGGCTCTAAGTTCTAATTCAATTTGTAATGAATTCATATAAGCCTAATGTTTCGATGTCAAAATATATATTCATAGTTGACGTCAAAAAAGCACCCAATAATTTATATATATCGAAAATAATGGCCTGATTTAGTCAGCTATTGAGGGATATTGTTTAGTACACTAAATATAGTACACTAAACATACTGGTAATATCAAATATAAGGGGTAATGTCACTATCGTGATACCCCCTATATTCTCTTCTGGTGAACAGACCGTTCGAGTGGTGATTGTTATAGGTAGGTGCTAGTAGTATTTTAATTCCGTAGCCTTTCCCCAAAATACACGATATGACAGTGCGGTATAGCAAAGGATTATAGGTACAACAATAGCGGTGCCGATAAAGATAAATTCTAGTGACTCAGTGGCACTGGCGGCTTCCATCATCGTTAATTTTCCTGGTACTACATAAGGATAAAAGCTGTAAGCTAGCCCCTGAAAACAGATAAAGAATATACCTACTACGCCTAGAAAAGGTATCCAGCATCCAAAATCTTTTTCCAGAGGAATACGCTTTAATATTTGATCATTGGTAACAAATAAAGCAATGCTGATGAGAGGAATATGAAAGAGTAAGAGGGCGGTAGGGAAGTCAAACCACTTTTGAAAGACGCTAGGGTTAATGATGGGGTTGACGATACTTACGCTTGCCACTCCCAGGAACGTTACCCAACCACAACGACGAGCCCAGGATGCCGCTTGCTTTTGTAGTTCCCCTTCTGTTTTCATAACTAGCCAGGCCGCACCAATGTAACTATATGCTGCTGCAACACAAATGGCGCTGAGAACTGAAAAGCCTTGGCTCGTCCAGCTTGAGTCGAATCCAATTACGTATTGGCCTAGCATATAACCTTGGGCGAGAGCAGAGACGAGGGAGCCTATTTTGAATATGTTGTCCCACGTGTTTTTGTTATCAAGCGATACTTTTGCACGAAAATCAAAGGCGACACCGCGCATAATGAGACCGATAAGCAAGATGGTTGCCGGTAGGTATAACTCCTTTAATACCAAGTTATATGCATCGGGAAAGGCAATGAGTAGAATGCCTACTGCTAATACTAACCAGGTTTCGTTGGCATCCCAGAAAGGGCCTATGGAGGCAATCATTTGGTCTCGTTGTTGAATGTTGCCCCTCGGCATTAAGATACCAACCCCCAGGTCATAACCATCTAAGATGGCGTATATCAAAATTGCTAATGCCATAAGGCCACCAAAAAATACGTGTAACCAGGTAGTGTCCATCATGATGTAGGCTCCTTAGCGAGAAGGGGAGATAAGTTCATTGGGGAGGAGTGTAGGGGAAAGTTTGATGTTGAATTATGCTGTTCTTGAGGTGATATTTCTTCAATTTCAACAGCACGGCGTGCCATCAAAAATAACGTGTGCAGATACGCAATTAACAGCCCTGTGTATACGAGTAGATACAGTGTTAGCGATATCGTGACACTTGATGCCGGTACAGTAGTGACTGCGTCGCTCGTTCTGAGAATGCCGCTCACGAGATAAGGTTGGCGGCCAATTTCGGTAACATACCAACCGGCTAATGTTGCTATCCAACCTGAAAATGTCATGACTAGAAAGGCCTTTAACGTTAATGTATTTACCGATTTACGGCGAATTAACTGCCATACCCCTGTCCAAGAAAGTAATAACATCAGCATGCCAATGCCGACCATAATACGAAATCCAAAAAATAAGGGTGCCACTGGCGGGTGTTCATTTTTGAATTCATTTAAGCCTTTAATTTCACCCTCGCTGTCGTGGGTTAGTATTAGACTGGCTAACTTAGGTACGGGGATTTCAAAGTGATTGCTGCGGGTTTTTTCATCCGGCAGAGCGAATAGTAATAAAGGTGCGCCTTTTTGTGTTTCCCAGACACCTTCCATTGCCGCGATTTTTTGTGGCTGATGTTCAAGGGTGTTTAACCCATGAAGGTCGCCCACAAAAACTTGCAAAGGAGTGAGTATTGCCGCTACGCAGATAGCTGTTTTAAGTGTTAATAGAGGCGCTCGTTTGGAATCGCCTTTTAATATTCGATACGCGGATAAACCGCATATTAAAAAGCTAGCGGTAAGCCCGGATGCAATCAACGTATGTGCAAACCGATAAGGCAGTGATGGGTTAAATATGATTTCCATCCAATCAACCGGGAATGCTACACCGTCGCGCATTTCAAATCCTGAGGGTGTTTGCATCCAGGAGTTCAGTGCTAGAATCCAAAAAGCCGATGTTGTGGTGCCTAAGGCGACAATCATAGTGGCAAAGGTGTGCAGTCGTGGTGATATCCGGTCCATGCCAAATAACATGATGCCAAGAAATGTCGCTTCTAAAAAGAATGCAGTTAACACTTCATAACCTAATAATGGCCCCGCGATGTTACCTACGGTTTCCATGTAGCCTGGCCAATTGGTACCAAATTGAAACGACATGGTGATGCCACTTACAACACCAATGGCGAATGTTAGTGCAAACACTTTTACCCAAAAACGATAGGCTCTCATCCATACAGGATCGCCAGAGGTATGGAGACGAATTTTGAAATAAACCAAGAACCAACACATGGCAATGGTGATCATTGGGAAGAGTATGTGAAAGCTAATGTTAGCGGCAAACTGGATGCGAGAGAGCATCAAGGTGTCAATCATGGTAGGCCTCGTTATCTTTATTGCTACGAAATTTGTCGGCAAACTCAAGTAGTTTACCTACGCCGGCCCCTAACTTTATAAGGGTCTGAAGGCTTTCGATACTTAATGATTGGATTTCATCTGATAGCAGGGAGGCTGACTCTAGCAAGTCGTGAATCTCACGCATTTTGGTTTGGGCGTGGACTTCACCTTCGCTGGAAGGGGCTTCTAGTATGATGTCGCGCAGCAATGTTAGTGTTGGATCAACTTCGCGGCGCTTACGTTCAATCATAACTCGCCGGGCCATCTCCAATATGCTGCCTGCGGTAGAGAAGTATTCCTTACGGTCGCCTGGGACGTGATGTACGCGAACAAGTTGCCAAGACTGTAGCTCCTTGAGACCCATACTGACATTACCCCGTGAAATACTAAGGGCGGAAGAGATATCATTGGCACTAAGAGGGGCTTCACTCAGTACAATCAGCCCGTACATTTGGCCTACTGTTCGATTAAACCCCCAGCGGCTCCCCATTTCGCCAAAATGCAGGACGAAGGATTCAATCATGGGTGTCATTTGCATGGTACTTCTCATGTTTTAAAGTTTCAGAAATTACTGAAACTTTAAAACAAAAATTGATATATATCAAGAATGGAAAGTTTTTATCAACAAAATGAAGTATTTGTCCATGTGAACAGAAGGGTATTGCTAAAATGAATACGTTAATGCTGCATAAAACCCGCGGCCATTATGGCTGGGAATTGAGTTTACGATTAAGCGGCTTATTTCTGGAGAATAAACCTTCACATCAAGTAAATTATCGCCATAAATGGAAAAATTTAAACCGGAGTAGTTTGTATTGTTTAACACTAGTCCTAAATCAAAGGCGATGTTTGCTGTGAGTAATGTGTAGCTTTTCGCTTTAGGATTGGCTTCATTAACTGCTGGGTTTAACTCAAGGCTTTGTGTCGGTTCACCGAAATAGCTAATAAATAAACTGGCTAGATATCCGTTGGCATCATAGGAGAAGCCACTTTTTGCCATCCAGTTGGGGTGAAATGTTGTGTCTTTGTCTCCGATGTCAGTTTCGTTTGATTGGTAGGAAATGTTTCCCGTGGCACTCCAGTTT
>CAJXZM010000279.1 GCA_913063125.1 uncultured Gammaproteobacteria bacterium
TCTTCAAGGTTTTTGTGAGTGGCGCTAAGGATTCTTACGTCAGTATTGATCTCTTTTTGAGTGCCTACAGGCCTCACCGCTTTTTCTTGAATTGCTCGTAATAGTTTTACTTGCATATGCATGGGTAAGTCAGCAACTTCATCTAAAAATAACGTGCCTCCTTTTGCCGCCTGGAATAATCCAGATTTGTCTTCGTATGCGCCAGTGAAACTGCCTTTTTTGTGTCCAAAGAACTCGCTTTCCATGAGTTCGTCCGGTATCGCACCGCAGTTAACGGGGATAAAGGGGCCGCTTGCCCGAGCACCAAGTTCGTGAATCTGAAGAGCCACTAGTTCCTTTCCGCTACCAGACTCTCCACTGATATACACAGGGGCTTGGCTTCGTGCCAATTTGGCGATTTGTTTGTGAAGTTTTTTTACCGCAGTAGAATTGCCTCGAATTGGCGAGGTGTTTTCCTCGTCATGTTGTTCTAATGGCTTACTATTTCCTTTAAGTTTAATCGCTGTTGCAATTAAATCTCTAAGGCGCTGTAGATCAACAGGTTTTGATACAAAGTCGAAGGCTCCTGCCTTAAGCGCCGTAACTGCAGTTTCCATGCTGCCATATGCGGTTAAAACAGCAACAGGCATGTCAGGTCGATTTTGCTGCGCATACTTTACGAGTTCTATGCCGTTGCCGTCGGGTAAATTCATATCGGTTATGCAAAGATCAAAAGTCTCGCTTTGGATTAGTTCATGTGCTTGCTTTAGGTCCGCAGCTAATGAAGCTTTAATGCCCATTCTAGAAAGCGTTAGTTGAAGCAGCTCTCTAATGTCTGGTTCGTCGTCAATGATCAGTGCGTGATGTGTAGTCATAGTTATTGTCGCCATCGTAGTCGTTGTTGACGGAGCTGTTACAAAGCTGAGTGTCTGCCTGGGTGTGAAAATGTGATACGAAAGCAGCAGCCTGATGATAATGGTATGTAGTCTAGACGAGCTTGATTAGCCTCACAAAGCTCTTTTGATATGTATAAGCCGAGCCCAGTCCCTGTTTTATCGGTTGTATAAAAGGGTTCGAAAATTTTGGAGCTATCGGTTTCAGGGATGCCGGGGCCCTTATCAATGATGTCAATATAAGGCTGCTCTGTTTGCAATGATATATCGGCAACTATCCACAACTCACGGCTACCGGTTTGTTTTTCATTATAGCGAAGCCCGTTAATAAATAAATTGCTGAGAACTTGCTGTATTTGGCTAGCATCGGCTTTGCACTCAGCATTTTGTCTATTACTTTGAAAGTGTAATGTGGCAGGGGAGGCAAGGGTAAGCTTGAACTCTTCGATATATTCAGTAAGCCATTGATGAAGATTGATCAATTGAGGTTGTGCAGGGTTACGTCTAGAAAGCTGTAAAACATTTTCGATAACCTTGTTCATTCGTTGAGAGTGTTGTTGAATGATTTCGGCTAAACGAATGTCTTCCTTAGCTAACTCAGGGGATTCATGAAGTAACTGCGCCGCGTGGCTTATTGCTCCAAGCGGATTGCGAATTTCATGGGCGATACTAGCGGTTAGACCACCTAAGGAAGCTAATTTTAATTGTTGTGCTTGTTGTGCCATACGCGTGTTATCGTCAACAAATATTAGAACCTCTGAGCCAGTACTGGACTTTAATAAGGTGAAATTTGCGTGTACATCGGGCCCGCTTATGGATGCTTTAAATGGAGGGCTACGGTATAAGTTATTGTTTTTCCAATGAGTTAGGTGTTCTGCCATTTCTGGCGATAAGTTTTCAATGTGGGTGTGGGATTGAACTTCCGGCATTCCTAATAAACGCCAGCATGCATCGTTTATCATTAGAACGACGTTTTTATTATCAACAACAATAATTCCTGTACGCATACGCTGAATAATATGTTTGTTAAGCTCTTCAAGGTTAGCTACTTTTAACGCCCTTTTATTAGAAAGCTCCTCGCTCTCTCGAAGGCGCTTGGCTAGTTGTTGGGCGATGAATGATGTAACAAAGCAGGCGATGCCTAAAAAACCGCTTTGAAGAAATTCATCACTACTAAAGTGTTGTGTGGTGATTGCTTGTTGAATGTTATTGAAAAATATTGCCCAGGTTGCCATAGCTGCAAACAATAGCGATAACCGTCCTTCTACAAGGATGCTGCCTGCCGCTACGCTCACAACTAATAATATGGATAAACTGCTGGAGTTACTGCTATTAAGGTATTCGAGGAGTGCTACACAGATAACGTCTACAAGAACAATAAGGAATACTTGAAGTTTGGTGATGACAAATATATGCCGGGTTGAAAATACTTGGTAGATACATAGAGCGGTATAGCTGAATGTCGCAACAGAAAAAAGTGTTTGGCTGGTGCCGGACAGTGTTTTCGTTGATGCTGAAATAAAGTAAAGAGAAAGCAATGTCACTGATAAAAAAAGTCGATAGAACAGGTATATCCTAAGCGTTTTCCACTCCCTTTCGGTGGAAGTGGAAGCGCTGCTTGTGGTGGGTGCGATGCTCAACGGTGGCCGCCTATTGCTTTTAATGTATGAGGTTGATGTGGTGTGCTGCTAGGTTTTTTTGTCTTTAAGGTATAGCTTTTTATGGTCGTTGCAGCAAAAGCTTAGGGTTTGATAGGTGAGGGCTTCTTGTTCTGGCAAGTGGGTTCCACATTCGGCGCAGCGCTTCATATTGTTTTCTGATGGGGCGTTAACCGTTGTAGATATGCTGTTCCCTGCTTTCTTACCACGTTTAATTAACGTAATAACGATCATAATGAGAACAATTAAAGTCAGTGCTTTGATAAACATAAAAAGTCCAAAAGTGGTTATAAATCCTAAGGTTAGTCTAATTCTAACGTAACCTACAAAACTTGTAGAGGAATCGACCCACAGTTGACATTAAAATTTAGCGTTAGCAACCCTTTGCCTTCTTTCACCATTTCGCCCAAAATACCGCATCCTGAGGATAGGTTTGTCCTTTGAATTGAATTTAGAGCAAAATTTCCATGAAAAACAAGGGTTTGCAGATTGTTGCCGCACAGTTGAATTTTCTCGTAGGGGATATTCAAGGTAATACACAGAAAGTTGTAGATGCTACTCATCAGGCGTTAGAAAAATACAGAGCAGATGCCATTGTATTTCCTGAGTTGACATTGACCGGGTACCCGCCAGAGGATTTGTTGCTGCGCCCAAGCATTGCTAATCGGATTGATGCAGCTCTGGAGCAATTGAAGGCAGAACTGCCAGAAGGTATTACGGTATTAGTGGGTTACCCAAAATTGGTTGAGGGAAAATTGTACAATGCTGCAGGGGCTATCTCAAATGGAGAAGTTGTTGCAGAGTACTTCAAGCAGGAGCTTCCCAATTACCAAGTTTTTGATGAAAAACGCTACTTTGAGCCAGGTTCTGAATCTTGTTTAATCACCATTGCGGGTATCAAGGCAGCAATAACAATATGTGAAGACATCTGGCACCCAGGGCCCATTGATAAGGCCAAACAGGCCGGTGCAAAGTTGATGTTAAACCTGAATGCTTCGCCATTTCACGGGAATAAATTCCAAGAACGCAGAGAGTTACTTTCTCAACGCGCTATTTCTGCTGAGATGCCGATTTTTTATGTAAACCTTGTGGGTGGGCAGGATGAGTTAGTTTTTGATGGTGGCTCAATGGTTGTGGATGAACTTGGCCAATGTGTTATGAAGGCAGATCTTTATCAAGAAGGCCTTTACCCGTTTAATTTTCAGGTTGATGGTGATATCCCCGTCGCCATTCGCCACGCGGTGCCTAAAGACCCTTCTTTAGAGGAGAGTGTTTATAATGCATTAGTACTGGGGGTTAAGGATTATGTGAATAAAAATGGCTTCAAAGGTGCTGTGCTAGGGTTGTCGGGGGGGATTGATTCTGCATTAACCCTTGCAGTAGCGGTGGATGCTCTTGGTGCCGACCGAGTTGAGGCTATAATGATGCCATTTCGTTATACTTCTCAAATGAGTCTTGAAGATGCTGAAAAAGAGGCCAATATCCTAGGTGTTGAGTATCAGGTCAAACCCATAGAGCCAATGTACGAGGCATTTATGGAGGCTCTTGCTGTGGATTTCGAAGGCACTAAGCGCGATGCGACAGAAGAAAACCTACAGGCTCGTTGTCGAGGTGTGTTGCTGATGGCGGTGTCTAATAAGCGTGGGTATATGGTTTTAACGACAGGCAATAAAAGTGAAATGGCAGTAGGGTATTCCACTTTATATGGTGATATGGCAGGAGGTTTTGACGTATTAAAAGATGTGCCTAAAACATTGGTATTTAAGTTGTGTGAGTACCGTAATCAACTAACGCCAGGTAACCCGCCAATACCTCAGCGTGTTATTGATCGCCCCCCTTCTGCTGAACTATCTCCTGATCAAAAAGACGAAGATTCACTACCTCCATACCCTGTTCTGGATGAGATTTTGCGTTTATACGTGGAGCAGGATTACAGTTTGGATGCCATTGTGGCAGAAGGTTTTGAGGTTGAAGTGGTTAAACATGTTATTCGTTTGGTAGACCTTAACGAATATAAGCGACGACAGTCACCAATAGGTGTACGTATAACCGAGAGAGGGTTTGGTCGTGATCGACGTTACCCGATCACTTGTCGCTGGCCTGCGGGGAGTTAAGTCTATAGCGTTTTTTAGTCAAACAAGCCAAAAGTAACCGCGTTTAGTAGTGTGGTTTTCTTTTGGCTTCTTGGAGTGTATCTAAGCTTTCCAGAAGAAAGTTCTTTATGTTGAGGGAAGTTATAAGCCAAAGTTTGTTCAGAAGATGACGCCAGATCGGTCAACCCAAGCTCCAGGTAGGCTTTAGTCATCACCGCTAGTGCATCAGCGAGGGATGGCGTTCGGTCGTAGTTCTCAACAATAAAGGTGGACCGCTTCGCGGCAGCAATATAGGCGCCGCGACTCATGTAAAATAGGGCAGCTTTTAACTCATAAGCGGCCATTAAGTTTCGAAGATAGATCATTCGTTGGCGGGCATCTTCTGCATAGCGGCTTTTTGGGAAACGATTGATAAGGCGGTTGAAGTCATCAAATGATTCCCTTGCAGCTCCCATGTCTCGCTCTGAAAAATCGGTAGGGATAAAACGCTCAACAAGCCCCCTATCAACGCTGTAGGAAGCTAGGCCTTTCATATAGTATGCATAGTCCAGGTCTGAATGATCTGGGTGTAAGCGAATAAATCGCTCCGCTGTGACGGCTGCCGATTCAAAATCAATAGTGCGGTAGTAGCTATAAACAAGCTCAAGCTGTGCCTGGTCAGCATAGCGACCAAAAGGGTAGCGTGACTCAAGAGACTGCAATTTTTCAATGGCGAGCAAAAAACGGTTATTATCCATTGCCGCTTGAGCGTCTTCGTAATACTGTTTTTCTGTTAGTTGCTCTTTTTTTTCTGGAGCGGATGAACATGCTGTAAGTGTTAGGACAAGACATAAGGTAAAAAGTGACTGTTTCATTGATTATCCGTGCGCAGAGTCGATACGTTGGTGTTCTTATTTTTGACGGGCAAGTCGTTGCTGTTAGATGGATTGAAGCTTCGACAGCGTTATTTTCCATCAGTTCAGAGGATAAGCAATCTACACTAGAACGTATCTGAGGTAAAATAGAACC
>CAJXZM010000280.1 GCA_913063125.1 uncultured Gammaproteobacteria bacterium
GGAGGCAACCCAGAGCCTTCTATCACAACGGCTTGAGATTTATCTGTCAGTGTTTGTTTTACAAAACCAAACACATCGTCTTTTAAAATACGATTCTTTGGCCCTGTTGCAACTACAAGTGCTAGATTAACGCCAAGCTCACGTGATAAACGTCGCACGGCTGGACCTGCATGAACAGCTTTTGTTGATTTAGTCGAGATCGAGGGCCCTGCCTGAGTCTGCGCTTGTGTTTGCTTTTTCACACCTGACGCTGCTTTTTCCTCCTGACTACTTACAACATTATTACTAGTAACATTACCAGCAACATTGCTCGCATCAGTATTTCCTGCATCAACACTGACAACTGCTTCCAAACGAAATAGCTCACTACCTTCTGATACTTTATCTCCCACAGAAATCAACAGCTCTTTCACAGTACCCGCATCCGAGCACGGCACCTCCATGGTAGCTTTGTCGGTTTCTAACACCACAGTGGTATCATCTATCGCGACGACATCACCCACGGCGATATTGATTTCAATGACCTCTACATTTTCACTGCCGCCAATATCAGGAACCAGTATTGTTTTGATACATGCTTGAGTTGTTTGGGCAACGTGCGCTGTCGATGTATTAACATTAGTATCGGCACTCACCTCTTGCACAGATTCAGAGACAGCCGGTTCAGTACTGAGCGCAACGGTATTTGATTCTCCTGAATCAACGTTTCCTACCGTCAGCACCAACATTGGATCACCTTCCCCGACGCTATCCCCCACGTTAACGGCTAGCTTTGATACTTCACCAGAAAATGGTGCAGGTATCTCAATGGTTGCTTTATCAGATTCCACAACAATAAGTGAATCTTCCTTTTCGACCCGATCACCCACCTTAACGCAGATTTCAATCACATCCACACTTTCAGCACCACCGAGATCTGGAATACGTACTTCTTTATCCGTCACAGTTATTCTCCTTACTCGATGATTTATGAAGTAGCCGGATTGACTTTTTCAGGGTCAATATTAAATCGGGCGATTGCCTCAGCAACCTTGCTTCGTCCGATCATACCTTTGTCTGCAAGTGCATTAAGCGCTGCAACCGTAATAAAATAACGATCAACTTCAAAAAAGTGTCGTAACTTTTCACGAGAATCACTACGCCCAAAACCATCCGTCCCAAGCGATGTATAATGGTTACGTACAAAGGGTCGAATCTGATCAGCATGGGTTTTGATATAGTCTGTCGCAGCAATAACAGGTGATTTATGGCCTCTCAGCAAACTTGTTACATAAGGCACTTTGGCTTCTTCATCTGGGTGCAACATATTCCAACGCTGAACTGCCAACCCTTCTTTACGCAACTCTGTAAAACTGGTGACACTCCAAACATTTGAAGAAACACCGTAAACTTCTTGTAAAATATCTGCTGCGGCTTCTACTTCTCGAAAAATTGTTCCACTGCCCAGTAGCTGAACATTCAACTTATTGTTACTGGTATTTTCCTTAAATAAATACATGCCTTTCAGAATGCCCTCTTCGGCTCCTTCTGGCATTGCAGGGTGCACATAGTTCTCATTCATCACTGTAAGGTAATAAAATACATTTTCTTTTTCTTGATACATCCGGCGTAACCCGTCATGGATAATCACCGCAAGCTCATAGGCATACACAGGATCATAGGCAACACAATTTGGAATCGTTGACGCCAACACATGACCATGGCCATCTTGGTGTTGTAGCCCCTCCCCGTTTAATGTGGTTCTACCTGCGGTAGCGCCCATCAAAAAACCTCGTGCCTGTGAGTCTCCCGCCGCCCATGCAAGGTCGCCAATACGCTGAAACCCAAACATAGAGTAAAAAATATAAAATGGGATCATCGGGTAATCATTCACCGAATAAGACGTTGCTGCAGCAATCCATGCAGACATCGCTCCCGCCTCGTTTATCCCTTCTTCTAAAATCCGTCCCTTTTTATCTTCTCGATAATACATGATCTGAGAAGCATCCTCTGGTTGATACAATTGTCCTACCGAAGAATAAATACCGAGCTGTCTAAACATACCTTCCATACCAAACGTACGGGCTTCATCAGGTACAATCGGCACAACACGTTCGCCAATACTTTTTTGCTTAATCAACGATGACATCATACGAACAAAAGCCATCGTTGTAGATATTTCTCGACCGCTAGAACCTTCAATCAGATTTCCAAACACACCCAACTCTGGAATATCCAGAGTTTCACAATCGGTTCGTCGCTGCGGCATATGCCCACCCAGCGCATTACGGCGCTCACGCATATACCGCATCTCATTGCTACTTTCTTCAGGACGGTAAAACGGAACTGTCTTTAGTTCATCATCAGTAAAAGGCATATCGAAGCGATCACGGAAAGCTTTTAAGCTGTCCATATCCAACTTCTTAATACCATGGGTATTGTTCTGCGCTTCTCCGGTTCCCGTACCATAGCCTTTAACTGTTTTTGCAAGAATGACCGTGGGCTGACCTTTATGATTTACCGCCTCATTGTAAGCTGCATACATTTTATAAGGGTCATGACCGCCGCGATTAAGATCATAAATCTCATCATCAGTCATATCAGCAACCATTTCTTTCAGTTCAGGGTACTTATTAAAGAAATGCTCTCGGGTATAGGCTCCACCATGCGTTTTATACGCTTGATATTCACCATCAACCACCTCTTCCATACGTTTTCGCAAAACACCAGTTGTATCTTTGGCTAATAGAGGATCCCAGCGACGTCCCCAAATGACTTTAATAACGTTCCAGCCGGCCCCTCTAAATATCCCTTCTAGCTCTTGAATGATTTTCCCATTACCGCGAACAGGTCCATCCAGTCGCTGTAGATTACAGTTAACAACAAACACTAGGTTATCCAATTTCTCTCGTCCAGCAAGAGAAATAACGCCTAATGATTCCGGCTCATCCGTTTCACCATCACCCAAATAAGCCCATACTTTACGATCAGTATCTTTAATCAATTCACGATTCTGTAGGTACTTCATGAAATGCGCTTGATATATCGCCTGTATTGGACCTAGGCCCATGGACACTGTTGGAAATTGCCAAAAATCAGGCATTAACCAAGGGTGCGGATAAGATGATAAACCTTTGCCATCAACCTCTCGCCGATAATTAACAAGCTGCTCTTCCGTTAATCGCCCTTCAACAAAAGCACGAGCATAAATACCAGGAGAAGAGTGCCCCTGATAAAAAACCAAATCGCCGCCGTGATATTCATTCGGTGCATGGAAAAAATGATTAAATGCCACATCCAACAAGGTTGCAGATGATGCAAAACTTGAAATATGACCACCTAATTCGTCGTCACTCAAATTTGCGCGCATTACCATTGCTAACGCGTTCCAACGAATTAATGAGCGGATACGGCGCTCCATATAGGGATCACCCCCATAAGTAGCCTCATTATTTGGCAAAATTGTATTGGTATAGGGCGTATTTAGATTGGATAGCTGCACGCCACTGACGCGTGCATGTTCAGACAATCGCTCCAATAAATAACCTGCTCGGCCTGCACCTTCCTCTTGCAACACCGACTCAAAGGCATCTAGCCATTCAGCCGTTTCTGCTGCATCAACATCATCATAGAAGCGTCCCGTTGCCATGCTTTTTTACTCCCCATAAACCAATAAACACAGCATGAAATTAATAACATGCTACGTATAACATTTGAACTCTAGACACATCATGTATACAGTGTATTCTAGATAAGACCTTGTAATTGCGGGCATTGTAGCCAAACAGACCGCACAGTCACAACACAAATTAAGCTTCAAGAGCTGATTATTGCAACAAACTATTAACAGCTGATCAAAGTATAGGGGCAATCAATAAATTTGCGCCATTTATGCCCAACATGCGCACAAGTAACGTGCAGTTAGAATCATTTTGACTTCTGTTGGTGCACTACCATGCTAAGCCCAGTAATGAACATACTGCGATAATAATTACCCAAAATATCAAAATATTGCTTTTCAGATCCTGCACAGAGTGAATGCGACTTGACCCTTCAGACGCCAACACTTCCTGATCATCTGGCAACTCTCCAAAATCCAACCCTGATTTTGTTGCCAGTTTTAACACAATTTCCGCCTCCCTATCGGTAACACGGTACCGACGAAAGGCAACAACCAACGCTTTTCGATTAAAACACAGTAACGAAATACTCAACGCAATAGCACGCGCAGGAACGCCGTCCAGCGCTTGTAAAAACTCTTGTGCAATCATTCTCCAGGGCACATTTTCCTTACGAGAAACCTTATCCTGCCTGGGTTGAGCAGCTATATAGGTAAGTATATACATCATCAATCCTGCGCTACCAAAAATGGCGAACCAAAATATTGGAGCAAACAAAACCTGATTAATACGCAGAAGAAATAACGTCACTGTCTGTGTTAGCATTTCACCCGGACTAACAATCTTACTATAATGGAACAGTTTTTCACCATGGACATAAGCTGCTTGCCACTCTTGCGCCCGCCAACGCTTTAAAAACGGCTGCATTGAACTTTCTAACTGACGATCACCAAGAATAGAGACTAACAGAACAATACTAAACACAAGATCAACAACATCATACATCCACGCCGTCTGTAACGTTCCTATGACCCAACATAGGATCATCAAAGGCGCCACGAATGCCGCATAACACACCGCGGGGTGAAAGCGCTTCCCCAGCCCCCAGCGCTCAAAAAGTGAAAGGTATTGATTTCCCCACCGACGCTCATAAAAATATTCAGGAACAACAGCTTGTCGTGTGGCAAGTAATGCTAAAAGAATGGCTAATAAGATCATAGGTAAACTATAGAATATAAACCCAGTTTGGTTGAAGGATTAGTATGATATATCGATCGCATTCAAGCCTAACCTTTATAGCTCACAATTAATAGCCTACCTCTAACCCTACTGCATCCTATTCACCTTTTACCTCGGACCTTACACATACCACGCCTTACACTCCCCTCGTCTTACGCAAGAGTGACGAGAAATACTGCCAATCAAACCCTTCCCCAGGGTCAGTCTTTCTACCCGGGGATATATCTGAGTGCCCGGTAATACCTTGTAACGAAATCTTCGGGTAAGCAGCCTCCAACGCAAAGCAAGCCAGAGCTAACTGTTGGTATTGCCTCTTTTCATAAGCCTCTACGTCAGCACCTTCCAATTCAATGCCGATGGAGAAGTCATTACAATCACTCCTCCCCTTGTAACTGGACTTTCCTGCATGCCATGCCCGCCGGTTAAATGGGACAAACTGAATCACCTCCCCACTACGGCGAATTAGAAGGTGTGCCGACACCTGTAAACCTTCTATTCGTTGAAAGTACGGGTGCTCTGTACAATCCAGCGCATTGCAAAAAAATTGTTCTATCTGCTCACCACCATATTGTCCGGGAGGTAAACTGATTGAATGAATCACAATAAGGTCAACATCGTCTTGGTTGGGTCGGTCGCCACAATTAGGGGAAGGGACTTGGCGAGCTGAATCTAGGAGGTGGTCAATAATCTGCACGTTGTGCTGTTCCGCGTT
>CAJXZM010000281.1 GCA_913063125.1 uncultured Gammaproteobacteria bacterium
TTTTCCTTTATGTAGTGTATTGTTGGCAATAGAGGTGAGAGTAGATACTGTATTCTACCTCTTGCGAGTTTTTTCAAGTTTTGTTCGAGCGATGAAACACCCTCTAGTCTAAGGTTATTCTTTGCAAATTCTTCGAAGTAAGGATCAAAAACAGTCCCAGAAATATAACCACCAGCCTTCCCCTTGAGATCGTTTCTGGAACGTATCCCCGAACCTCTCAAGTAAAAGATATTTTGGGAGACATCCATCAATGGGGTTGGAAGAAAAGTAAGATATTTGCGCCGCTCTTCCGTTTCTCTTATACCTACAATGATATCAATGTCACCTTGTTCGGCCATCTTGAGGACCCGGCGCCAGGGTAATGGGGTGGATCGCTCTACGGATTGATTTGGAAGTATTTTTTCTATAACAGAATACCCCAAACCACCAAGGCCTTTTGGGGTACGCCAGGATATGGGAGGGTATCCTGTTTTACCAGAGGCTATAACTGTCCCCTCATCGCAGGAGGCATTGGCGAGCGGAAATGCGAAAAGTACGTACAGTAACAACATTGTGTTAGTCATGTTTTTCATTAGATGCCTCGCATAAATTTCATGGATTTTTAATAAATAGCCACATGTGAGGGAAGCCCTTCTCATGTGGCTATTTAGCCTAGTTTAGGTGCCACGCTAAAATTTCCTAATCACCTTTATGCTTCCGTCTACATAGGATTCGTCAATGTAACCAATAGTGCTGGGATTTTTGGCGACAAGTTGTTTTATTTCGTCGTTTGTTGCAACTTGTTTAGGGGGTAATCCTTTGCCGGTAAAAATGAGACGACCCCAATACGATGTAATTTGTTGTTCTGTTTTCAATAAGACATCGGTGTTAAAGGCTGTGCGAATAGGTGTTCCAGGTGCAGCGTCAAGTGGTATGACCGAACCTCCTTTGGGATAGGATTTCATTTTACCTAAATAAATGCGCTTTATTTGTTTTGGTGTTAGCTCTGCACTGTTTGAAGGGTGGACAATGACAACGAAGTCAGCATAGCTGATTGAAGACAGTGTTATTCCCGTAAAAGAAAGAGACAATATGATAATGCTTTTGAATAAGTTGTTAATTTTCATTATTTTTACCTCTGCTTAGAATAAAAGATCTATGCCAACGGAAACTACGTCAACGGTGAACCGTTCGCCAACTGCGTTGACCCAAATGTCATCGCTCTCATCTTTTCTTGTGGTATATTCAGCCTTGAATGCCGCTCTGGGGTGAAAATCCCAGCGGATTCCCGCTATCCAGGAAGTTGTTGCCATTTCAATATCTGGAGCAATGCCCTTACCACCAAATAAAATGTTATCTTGGAGTGTGGACTGCGATATTCCATAGGTGAGATAAGGAGTAATATCCTTTATTCTATAGCCTGAAGATATGTACCAACTATTAGCGCTAACAAACCCTTGTCCTTGATCTGCACCAAGAGGGTCATCTAAATTTGCCTGAACCCATTCTGCGGTGACATAACCTTTGTTATATTGAATGGAAGCAGATAGCGATAGATAATCAGTACCAACACCTTCTGATTCCGGGCCCTGAGATTCTCCTCCCGAACTGAGGTTCTCTGACGTGCTATCAAATGTAGTGTATGAGGCGCGAAATTCTAGCCAGTCATTTTGCATAGAAGTAGAAACACCGAGCATGTTATTAAAAGCAAAAATACCATTAGTTTGGGCTTGAAAGTTATCTCCTTTTCCTGCGAATAATTGAAAACCTGTGTCCCAATCGCCTAGTGAAGAGTTGCCGATTAATTTGACCCCTTCAAAGACATCTACAGCGGCTTGATATAAATTGGTTGGTGGACGAACCCAGTCGTACGTATATGCTACATCCAAACTGTCTGAGTATTTATAGAATGGAATCCGTTGTCTGCCTGCTTGAAAGGTAAAAGTATCGTTAATATCGTATGATAGGTAGGCCCAGCGAATATTGGCGTCAAAGTCTTTGCCGCCTGCACCGGTAATTTGTACGGTTGCAGACAAGTCATCTGATAAACTGGCGATACCTTGTAATCCATAAATAGTGTCGGGTTCAAAATCCCAGTGCCTTCCGTAGGTTCCATTTGAGGGGGCGTCTGCAGTGAATTTTGTGTTAGATCCATCCGGTAATTTTTCGCTGTTGACGACTCGCCCGCCAACTATTGAGAGAAATCCATTCCAACGTATATCGGCTGCTTGTGCGGATTGCACGAAAGCAAATGAGTTAATGGCAATCATTGAACAAAACAATGTTGATTTTTTCATAAAACACCTTTTGTGTTTGCGTGCGAAACTACTTCAGTGATGAATTTAGGTTCGCTAGATCAGATATTTTTCTGTTGCTAAATTGAAAAAAAGTTTGATAGCGTTTTCATGGGGGAGTCTCAACAATATCGTTAAATATATTGTTGGTTGATATTTGTTGTGCTTTGGAATGGCTTGAAATTTTCACGGTCTACCTCGTCGTCGAAATTAGCATTGATAGTGCTTTTTAAACTGGGGTAATTCGATTGATTCCATCGTATCCCGACCTATTGCTCAGAAAATAAAAGCAATGTATCAAATGTATCAATGTGCAATATTTCCCGGGGTCATCGAATTAATGATTTTAAGAAATCCTCTAAAAATCAGATGGATAGGGTTCAGGTACTTACACAAACCTCTAGATTGATTACATCTCCATTACAAAACTTTACAATTAGAGGTGTATAGCTCGTAGTTCAACCTTGCTCTGAGCATTCACCTTCACCTTTGTGCCTTTTGACGTAGGGTGCGTATATTCAGGCTATTATGAATAGGTCTACAGGTTGTTATGGTCGGAAGGGAGGGGGGCTATCTTGAGTACGAAATTTGAAGGGCGCTATATAATAGTATTGCTAGTGTGCGTATTTTTTTTCGTGGGTGCGCCTACGGTTGTGGCGAAGCAGTATTCAGACGTAACTATCAAGGCAGCGTTAATATTTAAGTTCTTGCGGTTCATAGAGTGGAATAATGAACCAATGGAGGCCCAATTTGTTGTTGGCATATATGGGAATCAAGGAGAACTCTTTTCCAAATTAGATAACTCCAAACCAGAGAGTATCCGTAACAAGGCGGTTGTCATAGAAAGGGTAGATGATTTGGATGATGCTAAACGTGTTCATATACTCTATGTGGGAAATGTTTCGGAAGAGGTGCTTAGGGAGATAGCCGACAATATTCGAGATACGAATACATTGCTTGTTACAGAGAATAGTCAAAGTGATCAAATTGTTATGATAAATATCATAAGTTTGCCCAATAATAGAATAAGCTTTGAGATAAATAAGCCAAACATCGTTTATGAGGGGCTTAAAATTTCAAGCAAACTGTTACTGCATGGAGGCTCTGAGCTTGACGTGGCACTTCTCTATAGAAAAATGGAGCAAGTTCTTCGTCGGTCAACTGATCAGTTGCTGTCTGCAAAAAACACACTTGAAGCACAGAATCAATTAATACTAAGGAACAAGAAACAGCTTGTACATTTGAGAGAAGAACAGTCAGAGCTTAAAGCTGAGGCAAGAAAGAAGGAAAAAATTCTTAGCAATCAGCAGAAATATATTTTTATTAAAGAAAATTTGCTGCAAAAAAACAACCTTGAGCTAGAAAAGAAACATAAAGAGATAGAGGTTAAATCAATATTTCTTAAGGAAAAGAGTGATGCTCTTATAGAAAAGATTAGTGC
Organism: uncultured Gammaproteobacteria bacterium; assembly: GCA_913063125.1. Taxonomy (GTDB): domain Bacteria; phylum Pseudomonadota; class Gammaproteobacteria; order Pseudomonadales; family Ketobacteraceae; genus 42-54-T18. The sequence goes on from CAJXZM010000281.1 coordinate 3,715, forward strand.
ACTTAAAGAAAAGGATGCTGAGTTGCAGAGTAAGACGGAAAGTATCGAAAAGTTAGCAGGCGATATTAGAGAAAGTACGAGTATTCTTACCGAACAGCGGGAGGAGGTCATTCGACAGCATGATCTAATTAATTTTCAAAAGAAAACCCTAACACAACATACTACGACCATTGAGGCGCAGAAATCTATTCTGATCACTGTGTTTGGCGTCTTTATACTGATTTCGGGTTTGCTGGTTTTGCTTGTGAGAAGTTACTGGTCGAAGCAAGTTGCATTATCTGCGACTAAGGAAGCGCTGGCTGAATTGGAAAAAACTAAAACAGAACTAGAAGTCACCAATGCAGCGATAGAGAAATTGAGTGACGCTAAGAGCAGTTTTCTGTCAACATTGAGTCATGAGGTAAGAAACCCAATAAATGCAATAATGGGACTTACTGAGGTTATGTTAGATGATGAATTAAAAAGTATCCAAAGAGATAGAGCCCTTAATATTTATTCTTCATGTGATGATTTGGTCCCGCTTTTAAATGGGATACTTAATCAATCCAAGAAAGAAAGCAAAGACCTTCAGTTTGAAGATGTGGATTTTAACCTTCGTCGAACAGCTGATAACCTGGTTCAGACGCAGTTTTATGACTCTAACCTTAGCAAGGTGAAAACTAATATTACGATAACCTCTGATGTTCCAGATCGTCTTCATGGTGATGTGTTATCTTTTAAGAGAGTTTTGATTAATCTACTTTCAAATGCACGGAAATTTACCCATCAGGGAGTGGTCTCCGTTTTAATTAATGTTGGTCGATCGCAAGAGGAATTTCATTGGTTAAATGTTGCTGTAAAGGACACAGGGGAGGGGATATCTGAAGTTGATATGCCTGAGTTGTTTAAAGAGTATAGTCAAACAGCTAGTGGCCTTGCTGATGGAGTTGTTGGGACAGGATTGGGTTTGTCGTTGAGCCGCCGAATAGTGGAAAAGTTTGGAGGAACGTTGAATTGCGAGAGTGTTTTAGGTGTGGGGACAACATTTAGTTTTACCTTTCCTTTTCAGGAATCAACAATGGAAATTCCCGTTCATGAGCATGAAGTTGGTGTTGTTGATAGGAAATTGCGACCTCTGAACATATTGGTGGTTGATGATGTTCCCGTTAATTGCCGTGTTTGTGAAGAGTTGCTTGCACCGCACGGGCATCGTGTGTTTAGCGCTTTTGATGGCGTAGAAGGGATTGAGCAGGCTACTAATATAACTGATCTTGATGTGATTCTGATGGATATTAAAATGCCGTTGATGGATGGTGTCGAGGCGGCAAAAATTATTAAGGAAAAGAAGCCAGATGTTTATATTATTGCGCTTACGGCTAACGATAATGAAAAGGACAAGGTTGAATACCTTGCTGCAGGAATGGCTGATGTTGTTACTAAGCCCATATCTGGAAGAGCCCTTAGGCAGACACTTTTATCTCTTTACAATGCGACAGATGATGAGAATGTTGACGACTCCATAGCGGTAGGAGGGCATGAGAAGAAAGAGGGAGAAAACATTCTCAACGACCGGTTTAATGATTTGGTTGATGAGCTTGGTGTAGAAACAATATGTGCAATGATTCCAGAGCTAATTCAATCGCTTGAGGGTATGGTTCAGGACCTCTTGTCGGCTATAGAGGCTGGCAATAAAGAGCTCATTGTGAAGCTTATTCACAAGACCAAAGGAACATCAGTGTTGTGGTCAAGAAATTTGGCCACAGTTTAGTAGGAATTCCGGTATAACTTTTCAGTCCTATTCGGAGTGTTCC
>CAJXZM010000282.1 GCA_913063125.1 uncultured Gammaproteobacteria bacterium
GAGAGTCGGGTCGATGGATAGCAGGGTTTATGCTGCTAAAGCGTACGAATCGTCATTTGCGATTATAATTTATAGCAATTGGAGTACGAGTGTTGCTACCCACTCGACATGCACCAAAGGGTTTGCAACCGCCGTCGAAGCCATGTCGCCCCCAAATAGTATGTTCACTATAACATATTAAGGCTAAATGGCACATTTCAAGGGTGATTTCTATGAATTATTATTCAGCTGCCCAGGCTACATAGCCTCCCGCCAAGCTATAGGTATCATCAAAGCCTTTATCATTTAAGAAATCGGCCGCCCCCTGACTTGAATTACCATGGTAACAGCACACTACCAATGGCTGATCCATATCCAATGATAGCAATACTTGATCCATATTTTCCTGATGTAAATGTATTGCGCTCTCAATATGCCCTGTCATAAACGATTGTTGATCTCGAATATCAACAATCGATACTGCTTGAGTTTCTAACATGCTTTTTAAATCACTAACCGATAAATGTTTGAACGCCATAAATTAACCTTACACTTACTCTGTGCCTATTAAAAAGTACTACTAACTATCCATTAGCCGCTGACTTGCTTGCGAATGCGGATAACGTCGCTTTTCTACTTGATAGTATGCCTCAATCAGCTCTGATTCTATACCAAGACGCTCACGCAGCTCTCGCAGAGTGCAGTGCAACCAAGGCTCAAAATTAAAGCTATCAAGAGACACACACCGGGATATCGAACCTAAGCGCACCGCATCTTTGAAAATACCAATATCTTCGTCATCAAATTTATAAATACGCGGATATAAGTATTTTGATATTTTACAAAACAGGGATTCCTCTGATGTCGACACCTGGTTAGTGCTACCCATGGTAAAACCAATCACAAAGGCTTCATCTTTTGGCAACATGCCGCGCCCTAACACCAGGTGAATACAATCATGCTGTTTTAAGTCCACTGCACCATGAAATAACGTAACGCCTGGGATGCTAAACCTAGGGTTCTCCACCAGCTTAACCAAAAACGGAATATCGCCCTGGGGAGCTCCCAGAGCAAGCATTCGATCAATACCATTCTTTAACGTAATCTGATCATTTGCCCATGAAACGTGCCAATCTCTATAAGATAAGGATTCAGATGTATTCATAAAACCTCCTTATACGGTAAATTTCAAGCCCACAATACCTGTGCCGATCATTAGTAAAAAAGCGATACGAACCGGTGAAGTACTCTCACCTAAAAACATCATACCCACTATAGCAACTCCGCACACACCAATACCCGTCCACACAGCATAAGCAGTGCCAAGAGGCAGCTGTTTTAACGCTAAAGACAACAGAATAATACTAAGAATGGAGGTGACGATAAAGATGACTGACGGTAGGAGCTGACTAAAACCCTGGGATTGCTTAAGGGACACCGCCCAAGCGATTTCCATAATTCCTGCAGCAAGAAGATAGACCCAAGGCATCGGAACCCCCTGTAACCTGACAACATTACGAAGATATGATGAAGATAACACCACTATACCGATTTATAGTGGCAAAAACACAAAACCTGTTAGGTTGCAGTATATACTTAGCGGTTGTCTAGCCTTACAACTCGCTGCTTTTCACGACCCCAATCACGCTCCTTTTCTGTCGCACGCTTATCATGCTGCTTCTTACCTTTGGCCAGCGCTATTTCACACTTTACCACCTGCCCCTTCCAATAAAGAGCTGTGGCAACACAAGTAAGACCCTGCTTGGCGATAGCACCATGTATTTTACTGAGCTCTTTACGGTGAAGTAGCAGCTTTCGTTGGCGAGTTGCGGTGGGGTGAATATGCGTAGATGCACTCAGCAACGGGGTAATTGTGGCATTCAGTAACCATGCCTCGCCGTTTTTCATCATCACATGACTATCAACAAGGTTTGCTTTACCCTCTCGTAAACTCTTTACTTCCCAGCCATCCAGCACCAGACCTGCCTCGAAGGTTTCTTCGAAGAAGTAGTCGTGCTTGGCTTTCTTGTTGCGAGCAATCGTTGAACTGCCGGATTTTGTAGCTGTGTTTTTTTTGGCCATGGATATGGGTAAGTAACTCTTTCAGTACATGAATGTGATAAATGTTCGTTGCGATTATAGGCTGAAAAGCGCGTAAAAGGTACGCCTAATACACCACCAGGTTTTCTTCAAACATTAACACATTGCAAACAGCCCAAATCTATTGAAGAAAGGCAACTTTCCTTTTGCAAATTACCCTGCATTTGTCGCTGCTGGCTCCTAACAATAATTGAAGGAGCCCTTAAGAGGGCTCTGCAACCAAATCAAAACGCTGATCCAAGTAAGAAAGAATATCAGAAGATTCATACATCCAAGTTACTGCACCACTATCTTCTTCAATGCGCAAACAAGGTACTTTTAAAGCACCCCCGCCAGCAACAAGCTCATCCGCAAACTGCGCATTGCGCTTTGCGTCACGAGCCTCTATGTTTAATGACTGGCGCTTCATAGACCAGCGTACTTTTACGCAGAATGGACATGCAGCGAATTGATACAATGACAATTTCGCTGTTTCTGCATCTAATGCCGCCTGCTCCTGCGCGTCGCGCTTAACGCCTGCAGGACGATATAAAAAATCAACCAAAAGAATAATTCGGCCAAGAACCCAACGGATAACTATCATTTGCAAACCTATCTAGCTTTGAAAAAAACGGATTCTACCACTTGCTGGGGCGCATAACACCCCAATTTTTGTATGGCTATGATACGTCAATTAACTCAACAGTTCCGTCTTCAAGTATTTCTGCAATTTGCCCTTTAGGCTCTTCTAAAAACACCGAGAGCATACCAAAAACAACCACACAAGATACTGAAATCACCAGAAAGAAGGTGCTGGCACTTGCAAAAGAGTTAACCAACAAAAATGCTGCCGCTCCAACGTTGCCATAAGCTCCAGTCATTCCAGCTATTTGGCCAGTGAGTCGACGCTTAATTGTTGGCACAACACCAAACGTTGCACCTGCTCCGGCTTGCACAAAGAAAGAACAGAAAACCACAATGGCAGTGATCGTCCAGAAGCTCCAATCCGGCGTGATATAGGACAACCCAAAGTAACCAATCGCTGAACCCATAACGGTCAGCATTAACGTTTTCTTACGGCCAATTTTATCACTTAAGTATCCGCCGCCAGGGCGTGCGATCAAATTCATCGCCATAAAGAAGCCTGCCATCAATGCCGCTTTAGCTGGCTCATAACCAAACTCTGTAGTGAAGAACAATGGCAACATCGACACAACTGCTACCTCGGAGCCAAATGTCACCATATACGCTAAATCTAACATCGCTACCTGTTTAAATTTGTAGCGGTGAAGCTCAGGTATTTCGGTTGCTAAATTCTCTTTATTCACACGGTAGATATTAAATACCTGCCAGCAAAACCATACGCCTAGGCCTATCCATATCGCTATCGTTACATTTTCCGACAACAGAGCAACACCAGCAGGTGAAAGCCTCCAGCAAATAACCGCCATGGCAGCAAATATAGGAACACACATAATCACGTATAAAACAAAGTCTCCCTTACTGGTTACTTCCATTGGGCCTAATTTTTTGGGCTTAAAATAAGTCGAACCTTTTGGGGTATTACGCACAAAGCGGTAAAACACAAAAGAGTAAAGGATCGCTACAATCCCCGATATGGCAACAGCTCCACGCCACCCATCGGTCATCACACTGGCAAACGCTACGGCCAAAGCCGGCAGTGTAAAGTTAGCAATCGCGGCACCGAAGTTACCCCAGCCGCCATAAATACCCTGAGCGGTTCCAGCTTGTCTCGCGGCATACCATTCAGTTACAAGACGAATACCAATAACAAAGCCTGCTCCGGTAAACCCTAGTAAAAACCGTGCTGCTGCAAGCTGCTCGTAGTTTTGCGCAGAAGCAAATGCCAAACAAATTACGCCCGAAATGGCTAACAACAAACTAAACATTAGACGTGGACCAAATTTATCAACCAACGCTCCCACCATGGTTCTCGCGGGAATAGTTAACGCAACATTCAAAAACAATAATGCCTTTGCCTCACTGTTAGTTAAACCGAACGTTTCCACGATATAAGGCATTAAGGATGCGTGACAAAACCACATAAAGAAGGTGATAAAAAATGCCACCCAGGAGAGGTGTAATATGCGAACCTTTTCATCATTAAGATTAAACACGTTAAAACTGGTGCTAGACATATAAGTGTTCCTTATTCTGCTTACTGCGCAGATCCACTAGGAGATTAATATTAGAATTTTAAATTTTCCTAATAGATGGCAAAACTCATGCCAATCCTTTGACAACTATATGCCCCCGTATTTTAAGTGGGCATATAGTTATTTATTACCCTGCCACCCCATCATAACGCACCATTGTAGTGCAAGCCACCCACCACCACCTATATAACGCACAACCTATTTCAGAAATTACCGACCAGCCATTTCTCCTGCAGGGTGTGAATTCGTACATTGCACCCCATATCTACTAAAAGTGCAAAAGCAGCAACACAAATAACTAACCCTGGAGAGTACAAAAATGATTGGTTACGCGACATTAGGTACGAACGACTTTGAGAAATCTGGCGCTTTTTACGATACTTTATTGGGAGAGCTTGGGGCTAGGCGCATTATGGAGGATGACCACATTATTGTTTGGTCAAACAAACCTGGCGCTGCGATGTTAGGCGTCATCAAACCAAACAATGGTGAACCTGCAACCGTTGGTAACGGTACGATGATTGCTTTATTAGTCAAAGACCTAGCTACCATTGAAAGTTTACATGCAAAAGCCCTCGAAATGGGCGGCACGGATGAAGGTGCTCCAGGCCCCAGAGGTAACAACATGAGCTTTGGGTATGTGCGAGACCTTGAGGGTAACAAACTTGCGTTCTACTGCATGGACTAATCACTAAGAACAAAGGGTGGCTCGTTATAGGGTTGGCATTATTTAGTTTAATGCTAATCCTATATCACCACCCCTATATCACTACCCCTATAGCACAACGGTATTTTCAGACCACCCAGTGTGGGATTCACTTATTTTACTATTTACAACAAATAATCTTATCAATGCTAGCACATTGAAGATAACAATCGCTTGATGTGACAATCAAAGCTACAAAAAACCATTTAAGCTATACAAATCAGTATATTAAAAAAATCTCGGAAAAAACCCACAGGGCTTATATACTGAAAATGAAGGCGAGCACGTTTGTCCATCCAGTCAAAAAACCTCTCCTGAATTGATTTTTTTCCATTGTGCGTTCTATATACTGCCATTTTCCCCAATTTCTCTTGAAAAACCTGTATACTGACGCGCAATTTTGGCCCCCACGACTTATCGAGTAGAGCAATGGCAGACTTATCCAAGTACAGAAATATCGGTATATTCGCACACGTAGATGCGGGTAAAACCACCACAACAGAACGTATCTTGAAACTAACCGG
>CAJXZM010000283.1 GCA_913063125.1 uncultured Gammaproteobacteria bacterium
GTCCCCTTGTGGGAGCCATCACAGAATGGTTGACTGGCGGAGCGACCACAGGTGCAAAAATAATAACTTTCACCTTTGGTCACTGTCACTTTTGTCGGTTTATTGTCGGCAACAATCGGATTACTCATAATATTTCCTTTAATTTAAAAACGGTTACGTTGAAAGTCATCAAAAGCTTGTAATACCTCAGCCTTTGTATTCATCACAAAAGGTCCTCCACGAGCAACAGGCTCATTGAGGGGCTGTCCAGAAATAAGTAAAAATCGACTATCGGTATGCGCGTCAATACGCAATGCCTCACCTTGATCGAATACCGCCAAGGTTTGTGGATCGATAATGTTTTTTGGTTTGTCGCTAGATGACTCTCCTGAAGAGACGCGTCCTTCAATCAGATAAATAAAGGTGTTGTCGGTCGCAGGTAACTCCTGCTCAAGCATATCCCCCGCTTTCAGAGAAACATCCATATAGGTCGGGTGAACATAATGGTTTTTAACCGGGCCCGTTGTACCCTGATTGGTTTGCCCAGCAATAACACGAATATGCGTGCCACTGGGCCAACGTTCAGTCGCTACCTGATCGGTTGGAAATTCTTGGTAATCTGGCTCACTCATTTTTGCGCGCTGGGGTAAGTTAACCCACAACTGAAAACCCATAAGCATTCCGTCAATTTGCTCTGGCATTTCTGAATGAACAATACCCTTACCTGCAGTCATCCACTGTACACCTCCTGGTTGAATCACCCCTTCATTGCCTGCACTATCTTTGTGGCGCATCTGCCCTTCCAATAAATAGGTAACGGTTTCAAAGCCTCGGTGTGGATGGCTTGGAAAGCCGCCGATATAATCCAATGGCTCATCAGATGAAAATGCATCAAGTAATAGAAAAGGGTCCAACATGTTCAGCTGGTGCGTGCCAATGATACGGGTGAGCTTCACACCATCACCATCCATCGTTGGCTGGCCTTTATAGGTGGCAAGCAGCTCACGAACGGGCTTGGAATGAGAGCCTGCTTTGGTATTGGGAGAATGGTTCATTTATCTTCCTCTATCGTTATTACGCGCTACATCAGTGAGCGCTCTACATCACTAGTGATCAGTATCTATATAGATTACCTGTTGATATTGAGAGAACAAACAGAGAAAATATCAATTTACTATTCTCATAATCAGAACAATAGAGGTAAATATGGGGCAATTAGAAGATATTCAGGTGTTTATTCGCGTGGTAGAGTCCGGCGGCATTGGCCGAGCGGCTGAACAATTGAATATTGCCAAGTCTGCTGTCAGTCGGCGTTTGAGTGAACTTGAGGCTCGCCTGGGCTGTAAGTTAATCAACCGAACAACCCGCTCTTTTAGCTTGACAGGTGTTGGCAAGACCTATTATGAACGAGCCCTCAAAGTGGCGGATTCTGTCACCGAGATGAATACCGAGGTGGCCAATGTCGGTGCCGCATTATCGGGCGTTTTACGTATTGCTGTACCGCAGTCTTTTGGATTAATGCACCTAACCCCTGCAATAGATTTGTTTGTTAAACAGCATCCCGAAATCACGATTCAAATTGATTTTTCAGATCGACATGTAGATATCGTGGAAGAAGGGTTTGATGTGGCGTTGCGAATATCCGGTATGAAGGATTCAAACTTTCAGGCCCGTAGACTTTGCCCTGTTCATCACGTGCTGGCAGCGAGCCCAGAATATCTTCAACGTAAAGGAAGCGTCACCACCATATCGGACCTGAAGCATCATCAAATGTTAAAATACACGGGATCAAGTATTGCTCTATGGTCAATTATTGATGCCAATGGAAAAGAACACCAACTGTCGCTGACAAAAGCGATGTCCGCCAACAGTGGTGATTTTTTAAAAGACATGGCCATTGCGGGGCACGGCATCGTGAATCTACCGACATTTTTAATATGGAAAGCACTGGCCAGTGGAGACCTCGTTCGATTGCTTCCTGACTGTTCTATGACGACCATTGATGCCTATGCCATTTATCCCATGAACCGTTTTTTACCCAAACGGGCTCGTTTATTTATTGATTTTTTAGTTGAGCGTTTTGGGGATAATCCCTACTGGGACCAACATCTATAACCGCATAACGCTACCAGTAGCACTACACATCAACCACATCAAAATACTTGATATCAGGCGGCCCCTGAAGAAACGAGGCTAAATCCCCCATCACTCCGTTCGCTGAAATGAATTCAATATACTGTTGATGATGCTCCGCACTCACCCACATCTCATCAAGCAATAGCTCATCATTCTCTCGATCAAAAAACACGTTCACTTGTCGACAACCAGCAAACCCTCTCACTCTGGCTAAATTATCATTTAAAAAGGGAAGTAAGGTGCCAAATTGATCTTCTTGAACTTTGCAATTCAGCGTAACTTTAATACTCATAGCGATCTCCTCGTGTTATTTGAGGTATGAATATATCCAACCGTTCTTATTGGTACTACCAAGAAAATGCCATAAATAACGTTTTTCGGTCAGGAGTACTGAATAAATTTCTTTGGCGTCACGCCATGCTTTTCTTTGAACATTTTTATAAAATGTGAAACATTCTCATAACCTAACTGCATGGCTACATCAGTCACCGAAGACCCACTTTGTTCAAGCAACTCCTTAGCCACTTCCATCCTTCTCTCCGTTAGCCATCGCTTAGGCGGCATATCGAAAACCGTCTTAAAATCTCGATTAAAACTCGATATACTTCTGCCCGATAAGTTAGCTAAGTCAGACACCGATAATTTAGACGCAGCGTGCTTATTCATAAGTCGGATAATATTACGCTTGGAATCAGGTGTAGAGTGAACCTTCAAATTAGCCACAATGCCATGACTTTTCATGTCCAACAAATGAAGAAACTCAAGCATTTTCACATCAAAAAGTGCTTTGCAAGCACCCTGCTCTCTATGTAGCGCTTTAATAGAATCAAAAAACAACCTGAATGCTGTGCCACCTTTTAGATCACAAACAAACACCTCACCAACAGTCCTTTCAGTATTGTCACCTTGAACCGCAAGGTATTCATTCACCATCTTATCGTCAAAAAACAGGAGGTATGCCTTCAAAGAATCTGTCGATCGAACAAAATCGGAATGCAAGTTAACACCTGCAGGTAAAACAACCGCGGTATCCTCAGATAACGTATACGTTTTGTTATCTGCCGTTGTAATCACTTCACACCCACGTTCAATATAAACAACGCACGGTGATTTGGTATAAAACTCGACATCCACAAGGTCCTCTTCCAAGCTCTTGTAGAATATCGCTGACCCCGAATGACGATGTAACACCGTGACGTCTTTTAACCCGCCCAGTGCTTCGGGAATCACCAGGATATTATCGTCACAGTACTCAGAAACTGATTTAACTTCCTTCATAAACACTAAAATAGCTAAAAGTTATGGGTTTACAATAAAGTATCATTTTATGTACAAAAGAGCTTCATTAGGATCAACATTCCGGTATATACGGCTAAGTCCCCCCGCTTAAACGCACATACCGGTTGCCTCTCATGTATCCGTTAATTGACGAAGCTGTGTTACTTGCTCAAAGCCTATACCCCAATTGTCAGTACTTACTTCATCGATCACTACAAAGGTGGTTGCTGGATTTTTATTAAGTACATCGACTAACAATTGAGTAGTGCCCTTAATCAGCGCTTGTTTTTGTTCGTTGGTCACGCCTTCATCAGTTATTTTAATATTCACGTATGGCATAGTATTTCTTCTCTTTTTAGTTAATGAGTTTAATTGGCAGTATTAAGGCTAGGCTGAATTGTTTTTGTCAGATCTAGTATTGCCTGTTCAAAATATTCAACCGAATTAGAGCCACTAATTAAAGTGTGTTCATTCAAAATGAAAGCAGGCACACTGGTTAGCCCCAATGCCTGCACACGCTCCTGCTTAGGCAATAGTTGTTGCGTTAATTCATCTGATATTAGTGCCTGCTCTGCCTGTGATCGATCCAGACCCAATTGCTCAACAAGATCCAGCAAGACTTGCGTATTACTAATGTCCAAACCACGCTTGAAATAAGCATCAATCAGCAGCTCATTCATAGCCTGCTGTCTGTTATAACCTTCGCACCAATGCATCAATCGGTGCGCCTTGTTAGTGTTGTAATAATGGGTGCGCTTGGAGAAATCCATACTTACACCGGCTTCCTTAGCTACCACTAATAAATGCTTGCGATACTCACGGCGCTTCACTTGACTCCATTGATAACGCCGCTCTAGATGATCATCAATAGCCTCCCCCTTAGGTTTCATGTCGGAATTCAGTTCATAGGGTAAAAAATGAATATCAGCCTCAATATCCAGATTGTGTAATGCCTGTTGCAGGTTGGCGTATCCGATTGGACACCAAGAGCAAACCACGTCATGGACCATTTCTATCGTTAGTGTTTTCACGAAATATCACCCTGTAAATCGGTGTACATTTTGCTGACAATTAACCAGCGCCCGTTTTCCTTCAGAAGACCCAAGTAGTCCACATAAAAGTGATCGAACAGTGGGCATTCCAGTTTCACCATGGCCTGGTCTTTGATGATCTCAATAGACAGTAAATTAAAATCATAAGACCGCCTTTCCTGAACGGGTACCGGCCGGCTGGCGACAGCGTCGAGCCATTGTTCAAGACTGCGTCGTATACCTGCTGCCTTCAGGAATACATCTGAGTGAAAAATGGCTCTTAACTTCGAGACATCACCCTGGTACAAGCCATCGCAATAGTCCTGTACCAGGGATATCACCGACGTAAAGTCATGGGCACCGATGTCTCCAATAACTTCTGTATTTTTCATGACTACTTCCTCCACCTTAGCCCCTCCGCCTTATTCCCCTCCACCTTAAGCAGATTGACCCTTTTCAGCAGTAAGGGCGCGTTGGAAGTTTGGCATTGCCTGTACTGCATCCAACATCTTCTTGGTGCGGTCTCCCAACAGAATGCCTACCGGAAAGCTAGCTCCCCAACGGGAATACACGGTTAGCATAATATCGGCTGCCGAAGGCTGTTCACCGCCAAGAAACGCCTGATTTGCCAGTTGTTGCTCAACCACCTGCCATAGACTGGTAATCGCCTGAGCCGCTGCCTCGAAGGCTGATTGTTTAGCTTGCTCATCACCAATGTTCTGAGCGATAAAAAACAAACGGCTATAGGCTGGGTGCATAGTGGCGTTAGCAAACATGATGTCTTGAATTGCTATGTCACGAGCCGCGCCGGTGGCAGGAAGCATGGTGTTCTGATGTTTATTCAGTAGGTATAAGATAACAGCCGCACCTTCTCTGCGAGTATTGCCGTTATCGAACAGTACCGGAACCGTACCAACGGGGTTGATCGCAGTAAAATCATCCACCTGTTGCTTGTCGATAATGTCAACCGCTTGATCTAGTTCATGGAGAACCACTTGAGTTGCTAGGGAGCAGGCACCGGGGAGGTAATATAATGTGTA
>CAJXZM010000284.1 GCA_913063125.1 uncultured Gammaproteobacteria bacterium
ATGTGTTAAATTATAATCAGTTAGAGCATTGTACGTTAGTTTTCTTCTTTGTCCAGATTGAAACTAGAATGCAACGCACGAACAGCCAACTCTAGGTATTTTTCTTCAATGACGACTGATATCTTTATTTCTGACGTCGATATCATCTGGATATTAATAGACTCATCAGCAAGTGTTTTGAACATTTGACCCGCAACACCGGCATGAGACCGCATACCAACACCCACTATCGATATCTTAGCAATACCATCATCACCAACCACTTCTTTAGCGCCGACTTCAGCAGCAACAATCTCTAGGACTGCTTGCGTCTTAATAAATTCATTTCTATGCACAGTAAAAGTAAAATCAGTTGAATTATCTTCACTGATGTTTTGAACAATCATGTCCACTTCAATGTTGGCTTCACCTACAGGCCCAAGAATTTTATACGCCGCACCAGGGATGTCAGGCACCCCTCTTACAGTGATCTTTGCTTCATCTCTATTAAACGCAATTCCAGAAATTAACGGCTTTTCCATATTATCCTCTTCATCGATAGATATAAGGGTTCCAGGCCCCTCACCAAAACTCGAAAGCACACGCAATGGCACATTGTATTTACCTGCGAATTCTACCGATCGAATTTGTAAAATTTTTGACCCTAAGCTGGCCATTTCTAACATTTCTTCAAACGTAATGCGCTCTAGGCGCTGAGCACCATCCACAACGCGAGGGTCTGTCGTATAAACCCCATCAACATCTGTGTAAATCTGACACTCATCCGCACCCAGCGCTGCAGCCAATGCAACACCAGTGGTATCGGACCCACCACGGCCCAAGGTTGTTATGTCGCCATTTTCATTAACACCCTGAAAACCTGCAACAACCACAACACGGCCCTTCGAAAGGTCTGCACGCATTTTTTTATCATCTATCTCTTGAATACGCGCCTTGCCATGACAATCATCCGTCAAGATCCGCACTTGAGCGCCGGTATATGAACGCGCTTCGTAGCCGTCCTTTTCCAAGGTCATGCATAACAATGCAATAGTGACTTGCTCACCAGTGGTAACCAACACATCCATTTCTCGTGCTGGCGGATCCTCTGTTATTTCATTTGCCAGAGCAATCAATCGGTTTGTTTCGCCACTCATCGCGGAAACAACCACCACCACATCATGGCCTTCGTCACGAAAGCGCTCTACGCGATTCGCCACATTTTGTATTCTTTCTACGGTTCCGACGGAAGTGCCGCCGTATTTTTGAACGATAAGAGCCATTTTATTTTCTTTCTCTACTCTAATTTACTAAAAAATATTTTACTAATAAGAATTACTATAAGTCTTACTATAAAGACATTCCACAAAACGCCTAAAAAAGCGTCTTATTTTATCGACTAAAAAGCCAACTAGGCTAGCTTTTCCTGGACCCATGCTTCTACGGAGCCAATGGCTGCAACCAAATTTTCAGGCTGACTACCACCTGCCATTGCCATATCAGGCCGACCACCACCTTTGCCTCCGACCTGAGAGGCAACAAAATTCACCAAATCTCCAGCTTTTAGTGTCTTAGTGAGATCTTTGCTAACACCTGCCGCCAAGCTCACTTTAGCGCCTTCTGCAAGACCTAAAACAACAACACACTGGCCAAGCTTACCCTTAAGCTTATCCATCATCTCGCGCAATGCTTTTCCATCAACGCCCTCCACAACAGCCGCGAGCACCTTTGTGTCACCCATGGTTATCGCCTGCCCTGCCAAATCATCACCAGCACTGCTTGCCAATTTGGCTTTCTGACGTTCTAATTCTTTTTCTAGCTGGCGCACTTTCTCCAGTGCCTGCTTCACTTTTGCAGCAACATCGTCACGACTGGATTTTAACTGGCCTTCAATATCAGTCAATGCAGCATCTGCATTCGATACCCACGCTAATGCGCCCTTACCTGTAACCGCCTCAAGACGACGTACACCTGCCGCTACAGCAGCTTCAGAGACTATTTTAAATAAACCGATATCTCCCGTTCTACGAGCATGTGTTCCACCACAAAGCTCGACAGAGAATTTGTCCTGTCCCATGCTTAATACACGAACGTCGCTGCCATACTTTTCACCAAATAATGCCATAGCACCAGAGGCTTTTGCCTCATCAATACTCATGATTTGAGTATTGACTTCAGTATTCGCTAATACTTCGATATTTACCAGGCGCTCAATATTAGCAACTTCTTCTTTGGTAATTGCTTCAAAATGGGAGAAGTCAAAACGCAATCGATCCGCTGTTACTTGAGACCCTTTCTGCGCAACATGATCGCCCAGAACTTCACGTAATGCCGCGTGCATTAGGTGCGTTGCTGAATGATTTAGGCGAATAGCTTGTCGTGCAGCCTCATCAATAATAGCGGTGACTGAATCACCAATCTTTAGCGACCCATTCTCCAGCTCACCCGCATGCAAATGGGCCTCACCTTCCTTTGTGGTTGCTTCAACAACAAATGCCCCATCAGCAGACTCAAACTGTCCTTGATCGCCAATTTGACCACCAGACTCTGCATAGAAGGGGCTGCAATCCAGCACAACAACGGCCGCCTGACCTTCAGCAAGACTGTCAACTGGCTGGCCATTAACATATAGTGCTTTTATCGTGGCACTGGACATCTCATTTTCGTATCCAGTAAATTCAGTGCTTTCTGTTACGCCCAGGCCACCATGGTAATCATTGCCAAACTTACCACCTCTTTGAGAACGGCCTTTCTGCTCAGCCATCTCACGATCAAAACCTTCTTGGTCAATCGTCAGCTCTCTTTCTCGGGCAATATCCGCGGTTAAATCTGCTGGAAACCCGAAGGTGTCGTACAACTTAAAAACGACATCTCCGGGAATAACCGTACCCTGCAACCCCCCGAGATCTTGCTCTAAGATTTTCAAACCTTGGTCTAAGGTTTTGGCAAACTGCTCTTCTTCACGTAACAAGGCTTTTTCTATCTGACTCTGCTTATCGAGCAGTTCAGGGTATGCTTCACCCATCTCATTCGCCAGCGCCTCCACGAGAGTGCTGAAAAATGGCCCTTTAGCTCCCAATTTATTACCGTGGCGAATAGCTCTTCGAATGATCCGACGTAACACATAACCTCGACCTTCATTCGACGGCATCACATCATCAGTAATCATAAAGGCACAAGAACGGATGTGATCTGCTACTACTCGCAATGATTTGGATTCCATATCCGTCGCGTTAGTCGCTTTAACAACTGCTTCAATAAGATTAACAAATAGATCTATCTCATAGTTGCTGTGCACTTTTTGCATAATGGCTGCAACCCGTTCCAAGCCCATTCCCGTATCAACCGAGGGTTTCGGCAAAGGGTTTAACGCCCCATCAGGCTGTCGGTCAAACTGCATAAAGACCAAATTCCAAATTTCAATATATCGATCACCATCCTCTTCTGGACTGCCAGGAGGCCCACCCCACACATCGGCACCATGATCGTAGAAAATTTCAGTACAGGGACCGCAAGGGCCGGTATCACCCATTTGCCAGAAGTTATCTTTATCACCTAAACGAGAGAAGCGATTAGGGTCGACTCCCATTTCTTCTAACCAAATCGCTTCAGCTTCTTTATCGTCTTGGTAAACCGTGACCCACAGCTTTTCTTTTGGTAAACCCAAAACTTCCGTTAGAAAGTTCCAACCAAACTTTATCGCATCACGCTTAAAGTAATCACCAAAGCTGAAATTACCTAACATTTCAAAAAACGTGTGGTGGCGCGCGGTATAACCTACGTTATCCAGGTCATTATGCTTGCCGCCAGCTCGTACACAGCGCTGACTGCTTGTTGCTCGATCGTATGAACGCTTATCGCGCCCCAGAAATACATCTTTAAATTGCACCATTCCTGCATTAGTAAATAGCAATGTAGGATCATTGGCTGGCACCAAGGGGCTACTTTCAACAACTTCATGGCCGTTGGCGCTAAAGTAGTCGAGAAATGCTTGGCGTATTTCTGAAGTTTTCATAAGTCGTCCCAAATTTGGAGGTTCACTGTCAAAACTGGGCAAGTCTATCATTAATTGGCGCAAAAACTAAGCGCTAGGCCCCACGCTAACCGAGATTACGCGCAGTTATCGTATGGATAACAGTAACAAACCTATCAATACTCATCATAAGCATTATTAACGGCCTCCATGGCATGCTGGACATGATCAAACCCATAACCTTTATATTGCAAAAAACGCTGCTGCTTTGCTTTCAGCTTCAGGTCGTCAATGGCATCTAGTCCAAACTTTTTCTTACGCATCTCAATCGCGTTGGTAAACCAATCAATATCGGCTGCCTCCATCGCTTGCTCGGCAGTCTCCCCAGGGACCCCTTTTTGCTTCAATTCTTGGCGAATACGCATAGGCCCGCAACCCTGATTTGCTCTTCCGCGCACCGTCATATCAGCAAACCGCTCATCCGACACATAGTCCCGTTGCAATAATTCTTCGACTACCTTCAGCGCAACTTCACGTAACCCTCCATCCTGCAGCGCACCTGACTGCCTGGTAACTGACAGTTTGTTGACTAACTCAACCACACCATGCTCGCGTCGACTCAACAAATGTATCGCTTTATTTCTCAGTTTCCGAAAAAGATCATCCACACCACTATCCCGACCAATTTTATCAATTTCAAACAGTTAACAACAAAAAAGCCGATACACATTTGTGTATCGGCTTACAGTGTATCGGCTTTTTTGTAAAAAGGCAGCTATCGAGGTTTACCCGGCAAGCTCAGCCACTTTAGCAATATACTTCTCAATTGCCTCTACTTTGCTCATCCCTTTTAACTCTCGACGCGAATCAAACTTGGCTCGCTCTACCATTTTTGCCATGGCGGGACGTCGGCCTGTCACATCGCCCTCTTCACCCTGCTTAAACAAAGCATAAAGCGAGAGTTGTGCGGCCTGATCTGGTGCCTTCGTTAACGTTTTTATGCGTTCCTTAGCATCACCAAATGCCAATAAAACCTCTTCTGCAACTAACTCTTCTTTTTTCTTGCGAGTTGCTTTTTCAGGCGTCGGCTTTTTTTCAGCTACGACTTTAAGGGCAGCAGCCTTTTTAGCGGGTTTGGCTTTGGCTGGTGTTGATTCAACTGCCTTTAGCACAGCTGGGGAGGTTTTCTTTTCAGCGGCAACCTTTGTAACAATCACAGGTTCTGTGCTAGAAATCACTTCACCCGCTTCAACCAATTCATCAAAAATACGTAGGCTTTCTTCGCGGGCTAATGTTACAACCCCTGCTCCAAACGCATTTAACACAGCAACAACACTATCATCACTGCTTCCATTACCTTTCTCTACAATTTGCTGGTACAAACGCGCTCGCTCTTGGTCCAGCTTGCCAAACAAGCCGATCCCTGCGAAACG
>CAJXZM010000285.1 GCA_913063125.1 uncultured Gammaproteobacteria bacterium
TTGCCAGAGTGTAAGGATCTTGATACCCGATATGCAATAAAAATATTGACCGAATTAGGGCCGCCTACTTATATGGCGAACCCCAGATTATTGTTGGTTGTTTTCTCAAAGATGGTAGAAATTTCATACACTAGCGGTATTTTTGAAGACTCTTCTTATGGGTTTGGGGGGTATTGTGTTGTTCTCGCGGGGGTGTTGGGTGAATTTGACGCTGCTTATGATTGCGGTATAGCTTCTCTGGAAATTAATGAACGTTTTAATAGTTTACACATGGAAGGTCGTGTGCATATGTTATTTACGGCGTTTACTAATCACTGGAAAAAACCGATTGCAACCAGCTTTCCTTTACTTAAAAAAGGGTTTCAAGATTGTATTCGTGTGGGTGAACTTCGTTATGCGTGTTATATGCACTTATTTTCCTTTTGGCAGCGCTGGGCTAACTACAGCACTCTTGACCAATTGAATGAGGAGTATACTGCGGCTTTACATTTTATGGAAAAAGTAAAAGATCACGATGCGATAGCCCACGTTAGCATGCTGTTGGCGAGCATTAAAAAGCAGCAGTGTAAAACGGTAGTTAGTGACTCAGATTGGGCCTTAGCAGATAACTCGTCATTGAATGACGGTGTTTTTGACGAGGAGTCTTATAAACGTGACGTTGTTGGTACACAATATGTGTATGGGTTGAATAGTTATCACATGATGAAGTTGATGATCTGTTATACCTATGATAACTACGGGCAAGCCTTGTACCATGCGGATGAATCGGAAAATTCTCTTGAAGCGAGTGTGGCATTATATAGTTTGGTTGAGCATTGCCAGTATACGTTATTGACGCTGGCGATGCTTGCTTGTAGATCTAGTGGGTCTGAGCGGGAGCAGTACATTCTTAAAATGAATGGTAGGCTCGATCAAATGATTACGTGGGCAGAGAATTGCCCAGAAAACTATTATCATAAGCTACAGCTAATGCAGGCGGAAAAATGTCGAGCCGAGGGCGATATTCTTGAATGCATGTCGTTTTATGATCGCGCTGAAAAGAGCGCAGCGCAGACATCTTTTCTTAAAGATCGTGCGTTAATACAGGAACTGTATGCCAAGTTTTGGCTGCAACAGGGCAAGGAGCGTTATGCTGAGATTCATATGCTCGAGGCGTGTCACCTTTACAGTCAATGGGGTGCTGTTTCGAAAGTTCGGCAGCTTGTATTAATGTACCCTTCGTTATTAGGGGGATTTTCTTCTCCGTCAACTCATAATGAAAGTGATCTTGATAATAGCGTTGTTTCCAATTTGAGGGGGACTTCCTCTGCTATGTTGGATTTGGTTACGGTTATTAAGGCTGCACAATCTATTTCTGAAAGTATTGTTCTTGAAGAGTTAACAAATGATTTGCTAGAAATAGCAATTGAGAATGCCGGTGCACAAAAAGGCGTGTTGTTGCTTAAGAGCAAAAACGGATTTTTTATAGAGGCGGTTGCAGAGCTGGCGAAGGTTTCAGTTGAAGAGGGGGTGCCGATACCGATTGATAGTGCTGAGGCTGAATTGGTTTTACCTGCTTCAGTCGTTCATTATGTTGTGAGAACGAAAAAGGATATATGGCTAGATAATGCCATGGAGGACGAGCGTTTTTCTGGCTCTGAATATATTGTTAAAAACAGACTGAAGTCAGTGCTTTGTGTGCCGATTATTTATCAGGGAAGGTTGAGTGGTATTCTCTATTTGGAAAATAATATTGTGGAGTGCGTGTTTTCTAAAGAAAGGCGGTTGGTGCTTGAAACGCTTGCATCACAGGCTGCGATATCCTTAGAGAATGCTCGGCTTTATCAAGCTCTCTATGATGCAAAAAACACGCTGGAAAGGCGCGTGGAAGAAAGAACTGCTCAGTTGGAAGAAGCGAATACAGAACTGAACGCTTTTAGTCATTCGGTTTCTCATGACTTGCGTGCACCATTGCGAGCAATGAAAGGTTTGAGTGGTGTTTTGTTAGAAGATTATTCTGAAAGTATCGATGCTGAAGGACAGTTGCTTATAGAGAGGATAATTCATAGTTCAGAGAAAATGACGGAGCTTATTGATGGTTTGCTAGCACTCTCTCATATTCAGCACGCTGTGCTAGATATAAAACCTGTGTCACTCAGTCAGTTGGTTAAAGAAAGTAATGCAGAGCTTAGTGAATGTTTTCCAGATCAACTGTGTTCTCTTGTTTGTGCAGATGATATTGCTGTGGAAGGTGATAGGAGAATGTTGAAGTCGTTAATTGAAAACTTATTAAGCAATGCCTGGAAGTACACGGCTAAAATAGAGTGTCCGAAGATTGAATTTGGAGTGGGTACCCAGAATGATAAGAATGTTTATTTCATAAGAGATAACGGGGCAGGCTTTAATATGGATTACGTTGAAAAAGTATTTGTGGCGTTTCAGCGTTTGCACTCTGAATCAGAATTTTCTGGAACAGGTATCGGTCTCGCAACAGTGAAAAGAATCGTTAATAAACATGGTGGCGAAATTTGGGTTAATGCGAAGGTGGGGGAAGGCGCTGCATTCTATTTTACATTGGGTCCCTCTCCTGGTTAGGAGTCATAATAACCAGGAGAGATTTGCTTATACTCGTTATCTCACCTTAAGGTAGGTAACTTTTACCCATCAAATAGCTATCGACTTCACGAGCGGCACGACGACCTTCGTCAATAGCCCAAACAATCAAGCTTTGGCCGCGACGGCCGTCACCTGCAGCAAAAATACCAGGTTTGCTAGTGGCAAACTTATCGTAATCTGCTTTGATGTTGGAGCGGGGGTCTTTTTCTAAACCAAGCTGGTCGACAAGACCACCTTCTGGCCCCATAAAGCCCATTGCAAGTAATACGATATCGGCAGGATGAGCCTTTTCGCTTCCAGCAACTTCTTTAGGGATCATTTGGCCTTCAGGGGTACGCTCCCATTCGACTTCAACGGTATGAACCGCTTTTACGTTTCCGTTTCCATCGCTCTCAATTTTCTTGGTCATTACCAAGTACTGTCGTGGGTCGTCCCCTTGGATAGCGATTGATTCTTGCTGTCCGTAATCAACGAGAAGGCGCTTAGGCCACTGTGGCCAAGGGTTGTTTTCTTGGCGTGACTCGGGAGGCTGAGGCATAATTTCTAGCTGTGTAACACTATCACACTGATGACGTAGTGATGTACCAACACAGTCAGTACCGGTATCACCGCCACCAATAACAACGACGTTCTTACCTTTGGCGTTAATAAATTGACCATCTTCGTGTTTACTGTCAAGCAAGCTCTTCGTGTTTGCTTTCAAGAAATCCATGGCGAAGTGAATACCATTAAGTTCTCGACCTTCGGTTGGTAAATCACGAGGTACTGTAGCACCAACACAAAGAACCACTGCATCAAAATCTTGTTCGATCTTTTCTGCGGAAATATCTTTACCAACTTCCGTGTTGGTAACAAAAACAATGCCTTCTTCTGCAAGGATATCAACACGACGTTGAACGATTTCCTTTTGAAGTTTCATGTTTGGGATACCGTACATTAGGAGGCCACCAATACGGTCAGCTCGTTCATATACCGTTACAAGGTGTCCTGCTTTGTTAAGCTGGGCAGCGGCTGCTAGGCCTGAAGGGCCTGACCCAATAACAGCAACCGTTTTACCTGTGCGTTTTGTTGGTGGTACTGCAACAACCCAGCCTTCTTTAAAGGCGCGATCAATGATTTCTACTTCATGTAGCTTGATCGTCACTGGGTCTGAATTAATACCTAATACACAAGCTCCTTCACATGGAGCAGGGCAAACACGACCCGTAAACTCAGGGAAGTTATTGGTTTTGTGTAATAGTTTGATCGCTTCTTTCCAGCGGCCTTTGTAAATCAAATCATTCCATTCTGGGATGAGGTTGTTTACCGGGCAGCCAGCAACGGCAGGTGCATACTCTGACTTGGCAGATTGGCAAAACGGCACACCACAATCCATACACCGAGAGGCTTGTTTCTCGATGTCAGCAGTGTCCATGTGCTCATGTACTTCTTGCCAATCGATCAATCGATCGGATGGGCTTCGGTCTTCTGGCAAGGCTCTTTTTACGTGTAAAAATCCAGTAGGATTTCCCATTATTTTATCTCCTATTCAGCTTAAGCTTTCTGCGCAGCCAGGTTGTTAAGGTGCATATCGAAAGCTTCGACCGCTACATCATACTCAGACTCAAATTTACCGGTATCGCGTGCTTGGTCCATATACCCCTGCATTTTTTTGAAATCAACAGGCATAACTTTCACAAAGCGCTTAACCGAGTTATCCCAGTCAGCAAGTAATTCGTCAGCAACATCAGAGTTGGTGTTTTCTTTGTGTTCAGCAATAAGTGCTTTAAGTTCTTCAATTTCTTTGGCGTCTTCTAGCGTTTCTAGTTCAACCATTTCCATGTTGCACTTACTGGCAAAGTCTTGGTTATTATCCAATACATAAGCAATACCGCCGGACATACCCGCAGCAAAGTTACGGCCTGTTGCACCAAGAATGACAGCTTTACCACCGGTCATATATTCACAGCCGTGATCACCAACGCCTTCAACAACTGCGGTGGCACCTGAGTTACGAACACAGAAGCGTTCACCTGCGATACCGCGGATAAACGCTTTACCACCGGTAGCACCAAAGAATGCAACGTTACCAATTAGAATATTGTCACGAGCGGAGAAGGTGGCTTCTTTAGCTGGGTAGACAACAAGGTTGGCTCCGGATAAACCTTTACCGAAGTAATCATTGGCATCACCTTCAAGCTCAAAGCGAAGCCCTTTGGCAGAGAAACAACCGAAACTTTGTCCTGCAGAACCATTAAACTTAACTTTGATGGTGTCTTCAGGTAGTCCTTCTGCTTCATATTTTTTCGAGATTTCATTCGACAACATGGCACCGATAGTCCGGTCGGTGTTGATTACCGAGTACTCTAAGTTTACCGGTGTTTTGTTTTCGATAGCGTCTTTTGCATCTTTCATCATCTTACGATCCACAATGTCGTGAATCAGATGCTTTTGCTCTGTCGAGCAGTATAGAGTTTCGCTAGCAGCAGACTTTTCTTTGTAAAGAAGCGGCTCAAGGTCAACACCTTTGTATTTCCAGTGATCAACATCGTCACGCGGCTTTAAGCAATGAGTTTGTCCTACCATCTCGTTGATGGTGCGGAAACCGAGTTCAGCCATGATTTCGCGTAGACCTTCTGCCATCATTGTGAAAAAGTTAACCAGGATGTCAGCTTGACCAGCAAAACGTCCGCGTAACTCTTTATCTTGTGTTGCGATACCGACAGGGCAGGTGTTGAGGTGACACTTACGCATCATGATACAGCCTTCAACGACAAGTGCAGTTGTTGCCATGCCCCAT
>CAJXZM010000286.1 GCA_913063125.1 uncultured Gammaproteobacteria bacterium
GGCTTGTCACAGGGATGTCTGACTTCATACAATCCCCTATAAAGAGACGCGCATCAGACTGATCATGGCGGCATAGTTCAACAGTTGTTTATACGCCATGCTGCGCTTTGCTCCGCACGGCGTATAAACACTAATATGTTATGCGTCTGTCTAGAGAGTAGGAAAATTAATGAACGTCGATAATTTTTGGGAAATTATAGATAGAGTTAAAGATATAGCTCACCCAGATCAAGCGTTAAAAAATGAATTGAGATTGCTATCACTAGATGAAATTATTTCATTTAGTGAACATTTTGATGTTTTTGTTAATAAAGCCTACACATGGTTAATGTGGAGTGCAGCATATATTATAGGTGGGGGTTGTTCGGATGATGGCTTCACAGATTTTAGGTATGGTCTAATCTCTCTCGGAAAAGATGTTTATTACAAAGCGGTAGAAAACCCTGATTCTTTAGTTGAATTAGATGATGATATTGAAATCAGAAATGAGTCATTTGGGTATGTTGCTTTCGAAATTCATGAAGAAAATGCTGGCTCCGAGATGCCAGATAGTTCTATAACGTTTGAACCATTGGATATGGGTGAGGATTGGGACTTTGATGATGTCGGCGAGTGTTCAAAAAGGCTTCCTAAACTTACAAAATTGCATTACGAATAGCCGCATAACAAAAAGCTGCAAAAGGACGTTTTTCTCCGTGGCTCATTTGCGCGCTCGCTCCGCTCACTATAGCGCAAATGCACCACTCCACAAAACGCCTCTGAGCTTGGCGTTAGCTTCCAAAGGAGCATCGATGAAGTATTTGATTCCGATATTGGTTTTCATTTCGCCATTAACATTCGCTGAAAAGTGGTATGAAAACGGCAAGCCCGCTGAATCAAGAAGTTTTCAAGGATCATCAGGTGATTTTGGTGCCATGATACTGATGACAACTGACTCTCAGAAGGTTCTTGAGGATTGGATCATTCCATCTCCTGGCGTTCACATTCTAGATACAGAAAAAGTACTAAAAGGTAAGCCAATTGAAGCATTAGTTCTATTCAGTGGTTGTGCTTCCAACAAGCAGGGTAACTGTGTAACAGAAGTCGATTATCAAATAATTAAACCGGATGGTGTTGTTTACGCCGAATATGAAAATACTGAACTTTGGAAAAATAAACCAGCAGTGCCTGTAGGCCGATTGGGCTTAGCAGTAGATAGGGTTGGTTTAGTAGCTGAAGCGACCGATCCTGTAGGGCAGTATAAAGTTCGATGTATCATTCGGGATCTAGTAAGTAAAACTGAATTTAGCATTTATTCGACCTTTGAGGTGGAAGAAGCTAACAAGAAATTGCAGGCCGACGCAAAAGACGCGTGGTTGAATTAGGAGTTACGCAGAAGGTGGCCGATGAGTACAACGTTTGACATCTATCCGAGTGATTCAAAGATACCGTCTTTTAAAGATGTTCTTCATGAAGTGACTTCTGAATACCATACATTCTTGAGTGATGTAGGATTAAAATATAAGCCAGAGATTGAAATTCGAATATTGACTAAGTCTGGTGATAAAGAAATTGGATACTCACACGCTGATTCCTTTAAGTGGAGTGATGACCATTATTTGTGGGCTCAAATCAAAGGTATAGCCGGCGGCACCGATGGATATTTCTGGGAAAACGATAAGAATGACTATGACTACTGGAAGGATGACGTAATACCGTTAGAACGGTGCTCTCACATTAGAGGGCAATTGGAGCGGTGCTTGTCTGTTGGTTTTCATTGGAATCTCAGGCGCTCTGCTGGTCAGCCTGGTGTGATAAATATATTCTACGGTATTTTGGCGGGAGTCTTAGCTCAGATTACTGATGGTGTCGTATTTTCTGATGACTCTGCGTGGGACTATGGCAGGATGCCAATCCGTGGGAAGGATTTCCTTAAAAGTTACTATCGCCCAGACAGGGAACTTAGTGCGGAAATCAGAGGGGCAGCCATATCAAGTATTAGATATGCGAAGGAAGAGTTGGAGAACCTCAATGCGTAACCAGAACCGACAAACAGACCTTCGCAAAAGAGGCTTCGGCTTCTGCGGTTGGCGTTATATTTGAAAATGACTTACGCAACAAAATTTGAAAAAGAAATAATTAGGAAACTATGTAATCGATACGTCTCTTCGGAATTACTTGATGAAATTCTACAAGGAGAGGCTAGCGACTATGAGTATTCTGGCTGTGGATATTTTCTTTACTTCAAACATGAAGATTTACCAATTCAGCGAATAGTGTGTGATGAACCCAAAGTAATGGGGGAGTGGAACAAAATCCAGTCAGGTTTTTTAGTGTTTCTAGGGGAGAATGAATTGATGTTAGAGTGCCATGATTGGGGCGGCAACGATGTCCCACCAAATTATAGGGAGAATGACGTTCTTGTCTCAGAAATTAAAATATAACAAGTCGCAGCAAAAAGAACTGTACAAAGGGCATACAGTTTTTTGTGCTTGGCGTTATCTTTCGGAACTATCCATGACCAATAAGCGTCCATGATCATGATTTATAAAGGTTCGTGTAACTGTAATCAATGGCAAGTAGAGGTTGAAGTTACAAAGCCACTGGGCGACTTTAATCCACGATCTTGCGATTGTGACTATTGTAAAAATTCTCCCTCAGTGATTATCAGCGAACCTAATATGAGGATTGATTTAGCTGGAGGTGAAATTACGATTAATAGAAATGGCGATCAATTAGCAAATTTTTATTATTGTGATTCCTGCAACGACTTATTAGCAGTGGGGTGTGATTTAAATAGTCAATTACGCGGCGCTGTTAATGCCAATTTACTTCGTGATGCCAATCAACTTGGCAAAACAATTGAAATTCAGCCACGGCTATTAAGTGCTGACGAAAAAATAGATCGTTGGGGAAGGCTGTGGGGCCAACTAAATGGCGTATAAAAACATAATAATCACAATCTGTCGGAAAAATTGGTGCGTCATCCGTTTTGCAATAGTCAGCAAAACTGCTGTCACACCATTTTCCGCAGCTGTAAGCGTTAGCTGTATTAAGCGAGTTCCAGAAAGGAGATGATTTTGGAAAAAATTAAGAACTTTGTAACTTATATACTTGTTCCAATAGTAACCGTTGTTACGGGTGCTTTAGTTGTATTTGTTGATCATGAAGTTGGTAAGAACAATCAAGAAATTGGTAGTATGGAGATTTCGCTAAAGGAACAGGTTGCACAGATAGAAGCCAAGGCGAAGGAAAGAGATCTAGCGATTAAACAACAATTGGCTGACCTTGACCAAGTAATGCGAGAGTCCAAAGAACAACGGGAAGAAAGAGAAAGCAATCAAAAGTTTAATCTTAAAATATACGATATTGTTACTGAGTCTTTAGAAAAGAAAGACGAAAAAAAACAGGCTGCTGCAAAAGCATTTGTTGTTGTTATGGTCGAGGAACCTCTTCGAACATCTCTTTTAAGTGTTTTGGAACAAGGCGCAGAATCAGAGGTAAAGAAAGAGGTGTCTAGAATATTATCTGAAGAAACGCGCTTTAAAGAGGGGGTTTCTGTAACTCCAGACAAAAAAGATGATATTCAGCCCTCATACTCATGGGCAGAATGGGATTTTGATATATTCTGGTGTGCATCTTCTGGTGCAGTAGCGAAGAGTCAAGCTACTTTAATTGCTGAGCGCCTTGTGGCGGAAAAGGCCAAAGGGAGAATACGTGTTAGAAAACTTCCGGAATCGAAGAATGCACAAAAAGGGTATAGAGCGTTTGGTTATGAAATCAGAAGAAATTCAAATGAGTATGAAGTGGCAGATGCCTTGGGTCAGCTAAGTGAAGATATTTTGGAAAATAGCAGAGTAAAGTTTACATATAGAACAACTACGCAAAATACACCTTGGTATGTGAGTACTTTTATATGTCCATCCAGCTAACAAGGTGCGGCATTCGTCAAAAAACAGCGCTACGCAATTTTGCGAATGCGCAAAGCGTTAGCAATATTTTAAAAAGGAAACAATGTGAGAAATTGGAACAACTTTCAAAACGAAACGAAAATAGCGATTCTGGCACTTATACTAGCCGTAGCTACTGCTTGTGCTAATGAAGTAAGGAGCTACTCGTATAAAGCTGAAGAGCAGGCGCGATCAGAGATAAAGCTGAACATAATTACAATCTTATCTGGCAAGCGAAGCCTTACAAAAGAGCAAATCATTGGTGAGTATATAATTAAATACCAAAATGGTTTATCAGAAGTAGAAGCATCACAGGCTATTTACGAAATAATGAAAGACAAAATGGCGGTGTACGTTCAGGATACTCAGAGTTATGAGCTTATGTCTTACAAGTCGGCGTACTAAGAGTGATGCTAACAGCGAGGTACTAGCGCTGCGAGTTAAAAATATTGATGGTGAGAATCGCCTTTTGAAAGTTGAACAAGGGAAAGGTAAGAAAGATCGGTTAGTACCGATGCCCGAAGCAATGTTGCACCAATTACGGTGTTGTTGGAGTGTTTATCATCCAGAGGATATTTTCTTTTATTCCTCGCCGCATTTAGACCGCCAGGTGCATCCATCTTCGGTTACCAAAGTGCTCAAAAAAACAAAGCAGAGTTTAGGCATTACTAAACATGGAGGTTGTCACTCGTTACGGCATGCTTATGCAACTCACCAGCTAGAAGCAGGGCTACCGTTACACTTGTTGCAGCGCTGGTTAGGACATACCGATATCCGCACGACCATGCGATATATCCATTGGGTGCCGAGTTATCAAAACGGACAGAGTCGTCTCATTGACTTGTTGGGAGGTAGTCATGGGTAGCCTTAGCATGGCCGCTGTCTTGGATGAGTTTGGTGACGTCTACTCGAAGAATTATCCTTATCGGCAAGAGCAGCAGCAAGTGGTTACCTGTATTCGTCAATGTCGGACACCCGCTTTGGGTTTTACCCAACTACATTGCAACGAATGTGCAAAAGAATCATTTCAGTATCATTCGTGTCGTAATCGTCATTGCCCTCAATGCCAGCGTCAAGTATCTCAAGATTGGCGAGATAAACGACAGCAGGATCTGTTGCCAGTATCCTATTTTCATTTGGTGTTTACGTTACTTTACGCGCTCAATGGCTGGGTGAGATTGCACCCACGTGTGCTGTATCGATGTCTGTTTCACAGTGTTTGGCAAACATTAAAACAATTTGGCCACAATCATTTAGAGGGAGAGTTAGGAGCAACGGCGGTTCTGCATAGCTGGGGACAGAAGCTGGATCAACATGTTCACTTGCATGTATTGGTTCCAGCGGGCGCTTGGTCCAAAGAAAACCATGAATGGCACGCGGCCACCT
>CAJXZM010000287.1 GCA_913063125.1 uncultured Gammaproteobacteria bacterium
AATCGGGGGATACAGGGGAGACCGTAAAGGTTACACTGGTTATACCGAGAGAGGTTGAGTTTAGTTCGCATGGGCAGAAAGTAGGTGATAGTGTAAATATTGATACGACGCCAGATTTGGATGTTGTTCCAGACAGTATAAATAACACTTCTCGTGGGTTCAGAAGCTCGACAGATGTTATTAGCTTAGCGGACGAGACTTTATATTTATCCGGAACTAAACAGGTTCAAGCTCAGCGTTTATTAGGTGACACAACAGGTGGTATTGGAATAAAACTTGATGGCTACGTTGATCAAGTCGTGTATACCGATGGTAAAGCATCCTTCTTTAATGTGATTGATGGAAAGAGAACTCTCGCTATTAGTGACAGTACGCTTAATAAGAATTCATATGGACAATTCATCGACGCGGCTCATGAATTTAATCATGCTCGACACTCCCGGCGGCTCGGAGTTGATAATTATGACGATCTATATTTCGATGTTGCGGGTATGGCCCGTATCGAAACTTTGGTTGAAACTCGAGCTTTGAATCAAGCTAGAAAGTACTACGGTGATTCGTTGCCAAGTAGCACGGTTCAAGAAAGCTTAGATTATGTTAAGAGTTGGGAAAAATACCTTGGAGGGTATGTAGAATAATGAGACTTAAACCAGAAGAGCTATTTATTGAAAATTTGGCTGGCAACATATCGAAGGAAACGATGCAGTATATGGCGAAGGAGAGGGCGTTGGAGATGCTAAAAAAAGCCAGTGGTGAAGATTTTGGTTATGACATCGAAAAATGGAAAAGTTGGCTTAATCAAAAGAGTTTATAGGAAAAAATACAAAACTTATTTGGTCTACACGGAAACGGCTTAGGTTTTTTCCGTTGTTCCAAATAACACTTTGAATAACCCGGCTAGATTTGATTTCGATGTCAATAAACAGGGGATACCAACAGCCTACTTGGATGAAGTCGCTGATATGATGGGTACGACGAGGAGACATATCGAATCGAAATGCGATGCGTTATCTTAATCGGGCGCTGATTATCAATCCTGGATTAAAAATCATGTTGATTCATATGCTCATGGAATTAATCTAAAGGATGCCCATTTTATTATGGGATATACCACAAATTTCTTTCAGAAGCCGTTAAGCGGGAGGATCTTTAGCGGTGATATATTATCTAAGCCGGAGATGAATCTTATCAATTCAGTTAAGGCTGCACTGGATAAGCTACCTTCACAGAAAGGTACTTTCTATAGAGGTTTAGGGGATGTTCCTGACTGATTCGATTCTAAGTATTTGTTAGCAGGTAAAGTTCACGAGACACACTTTGCCTCTGTAAGTAAAGAATTGAGTCCAAATTATCCGTCAAATAAAGTTATGATATTTGAATCTGATAATGTAAAAGGCATCTCAGCGTTAGCAATGGATACCAATTTCGCCAAGTACATTGGACAAACTCCAACCAAGTCTGAACATTTAATTCAAGCTCATTCGAGGTTTGTTACAGCCGGGAATAACGGAACTAATATTACCTTAAGGTATATAAAATAGTGGCTAAATTAAAGAAAGGCTATGATTTAGTAATTAATGATTTGCATATAGATTTATTTGAGGCTTAGGAGGGGGGAAGCCTGCTGGAAGTTTTATCGGTTGAAAACGAAACGTTGGCTTTAGTTAAATAGGTGTTATTTGGAGGTCTTGCCTATACATTTTTTGATCTGAGTACGCGAGAACGGATTGATTCTACCGCTCGGTATGGGCAAGAAAATGGAAAGTCAACAATGAGCCAATTTGACGATGGCTATGTGGCTGTTTGTGAGGTACATGTAGATAGTTGTACTGGCTTTGAGACCGTGGATGAAAAGATAACAAAAGGAAGTGAGGTAGTCTATCAAAACACTAGGGAGCGGTATAGTTTGAATGGGGTTGAGCCAATATCGAAGCGCTTTTTTGCTTTGGAGACCCAAAAAAACTCACAGAAAGAAATGATCAATAAAATTGTAGATGATTTTTTCAATTCGGGGTATATCGATAAAGTAAATACATTGAGGTCTCTTTTTATAAGGGAATGGAGAAATAGGTGTGAGCTTGGGATAGACAATCCAGAGTATTTTTTATCGCAGGATATATATGAAAAATTTTCTAAAGATATAAAGTTTAATGATGCATTATTAGAAATGTTGAAAGCAGAGGAGCACGTTGTTGATACACCCGCCGAAGAACTGTTTGAAAAAATCGAGAACTATTATCGTGGAAATTAAATGCTTAAAGAAATAGCAATTGCTGATGCATATGGTGCAGGATTTGAATTCTCTCCTCAAGGTAAAGTGAGGGATGGAAATAACCTGTCTGGGTACTTGGCTCATGACTTATATGGCTTTTCTGCAAAATATACTGATGATACTCAGATGTCTATTGCTATTGCAGAATTTCTGATCGAGGGTGGTGCTTATGAACAGGGCGCTATAGCTTCCAAATTTCACGATTGTTTTAAACGAGATAAACGTAAAGGGTATTCCAAGGGTTTTTATGATCTGCTTTCTTTGGTTGAATCAGGTTCTGAGCTAATGGAAAAAATTAAACCTAAGAGTGAAAGAAATGGTGCGGCAATGAGATCCGTACCTCTTGGGGTTCTAGAAAATAAGGAACAACTGATGCAGATTGCGAGTTAGCAAGCTGCTGTTACTCACAATACAGATGTTGGTATTAAATCTAGTTGTGCGATTGCTCTTGCTGCTCATTTCGGTTTGCATGAGGAAGGCAGGTTGGCTGATTTACAGCATTTTTTGGAGAGTGAGGGGGTTTCTGTCTGGAATTTTGATTGGGAGGATGAGGTATCCGTAAATGCTTATGATACTGTGAGTGCTGCTCTTAGTTGTCTGATAAAGAATGATAGTATAAGTGAACTATTGGTTGCTAGTGTCGGGTTTTGTGGTGACACTGATAGTGTGGCATCTATTTCTGTTGGGCTGGCTACTTGTTTTGATGAGTATGATAAAACACTTCCACAAAATCTGATTCATGATTTGGATGAACCGATATATGGAATAGATTTTTTGGAAAGGCTAGATAAAGAATTGTTTGATGCGTTTGATTTGTAGTTCCAAGGAAAATTTGTGTGAACGAGGATCTGCTCCGTACTATATACATAGTGAGTAGCCGGGTACGGAGTGTTGCGATGGTTGCCTGATGGGGTTGAGTATATGTTGTGTGCAGGTCCTGGGTTGGTACGCTTAAAGGCATCGGTGTTCGATAGAATAAATAATAGCAGGTGAGTGGTACCGCACACCATTAGAATGTATTTGGAATTCCCCCTCATATATATTAAGGACTAATACAGATTTCGAGGGATCCTCACTAATCTCTTGATAGATAAAAACCAGTGTTTTTCGGGCTATGCTGCCGTATGCTATACCTACCAACAATAATAAAAATAAAGGTATGCTATGTGGGATAATATAAAGACGCCGGTAATTGCTTTCATGTTATACGCACTAATTTGGACAACTGGATGTTCAAAATTAGTCGAGCCAACCGAGGTTACAGAAGACGGCTTGCCGTTAGGACTCTTGTGCGATGGCTCTACGGAATCATTCTATGACGAAATGCTCTTTGAGCGCGGAGATTGCGGGAGCAATAGCAGCTCACTAAGCATACCTAAGCGACGTTTAGAATCTGAGCCACGCTTTCCTAGCCCTTATGATGACGTTCGTTGTGAAAAAACATTACAGCTACAAACTCCAGAAGAGCGCTTTGAATGTGCAGAAATAGAATTTTGGCACGCCTATTCGGATGGCCGGTTAGCACCTCGAAAAGCAGCGTTACAATATATGGGAAAAGCCATAACGTTAAATGAATCCGTTGGCGATGACTCCGAAGTCTTTAGCGTTCACCTTTCTCGCCTTTATCAATTAAGGGGCATGTTTTATATGGCAATGGGCATCGAAAACGGCCAATTAATTTACTTAGTATTATCAAGCCTCTATGCACAAAAAGATTTTGCCCGTGTAGAGGCGCTGGAACCTGGTAACTTTGTGGCTGAATCGTTTAACCTCACACTAGAAATGGCCAACGCACGTGTGATAGGAAAACATGAACTTGCTCTAGCTCACGGATTAACAAGCCTGGAAATGGCCCTCACAGCGGGGGATCCAAACGTTATTGAGCCGATCAATGTGGGTACCGCCTTTGCAGTCACAGGGGTTACGATGAACTACCCGTTAAACACCGGCCTCCCGCAGACAACGCTAAATGCACAGTTAGAAATTGGCTGCCTTCCTGAAGTGGAATTTTGTAGACAAAACACCTTGCACGCGCCGTTTGCTAGACCCGGTTTGGAATATCACCTTGCCTCGATTTACGCTCGCTTGGGAATGCGAGACGAATACATTAACCAGCTCGATGTTGTTACAATGCAAGACAAGTACGACCAATGGGCATGGCGAGACATGGTTGAAGCACAACGCGCAAACCCTGATCGCCTACTTGAGAAATTTTCGAGCTATGGAGAAGACCAGTATTCTGATAGCTATGCAACCATGAATAATGGTTGTGTGATCTGTCATGGACGAATCTAATCGAGGTCGGTACCTGTAGATGCGTTGATAAATAGTGCGCAGGTAGTTATAACGAACATCCTTTTTGACCGATTGTAAATAGGATTCAGTTGATCTTATTTAAAACTATTTCTTCAGGTAAGTGATAAAATAATCGATGGGGAAGTAGCTCAAACAGGGTCTGACTGTTATCAATTTTCATGAGGAAGCTGGAAGTTAGATGATGTCGATCGGACGCTTACTAACAACGTAGTCATTAAAAGAAGGTGCCGCTCATTGAGCGGCACCTTCTGGTTAAGATTTAAGGTTATTCAATTTCAGCTTCAACCACCTCCCAGGTTATTACACCATTTTCGTTCTTGCCGATAAGGTGAACATAAGAATCCGCAGAAACTTTCATTAGGAATTCATCTGCTGATAGGGAAGCTTCGGATTCATTCATCTCGTCGTCGGATTCATTCATCTCGTCGTCGGATTCATTCATCTCGTCGTCAGATTCATTCATCTCGTCGTCGGATTCATTCATCTCTTCGTCGGATTCATTCGTCTCTTCGTCGGATTCATTCATCTCTTCGTCAGATTCATTCATCTCGTCGTCAAATTCATTCATTGGACTTCCCAGAGTTTACTAGACACTTTCTAGCCTAGAAAAATAGTCGTTTTCAAACGCCACAGGTGACACGCCC
>CAJXZM010000288.1 GCA_913063125.1 uncultured Gammaproteobacteria bacterium
ACGCAGTATCGCCGATGGTAGTGTGGGGCTTCCCCATGTGAGAGTAGGTCATTGTTGGGCATTTATTCCAAAAAACCTCGATCAGAAATGATCGGGGTTTTTTATTGCCTGCGATTTAGGGTGTGTAAACTACTAACAAATAATAAGAAGTGTTAGGTTCGGGCTTGTTAGGTTAAATGTAATTATTGCTTAACAGGGTGTTTTTGTAGCTTTCGTTGTAACGTGCGTCTATGCATCCCCAGAGCTCTTGAGGTGGCTGATATATTTCCGTCATTTTCAGAAAGCACTTTTTGGATATGTTCCCACTCAAGCCGGTTTACAGACATTGGCGATTTGGTTCCAACCTGGTGTTCAGCGGCTGCTATATTAACTTCAGAAAAAAGGGCGGCTAGTATTTCATTGGTATTTGCAGGTTTGGTGAGATAATTGGTTGCCCCTAGCTTAATTGCCTCTACTGCCGTAGCAATGCTTGCATAGCCCGTAAGTATCACGATTACACATTCTGGGTTTGATATTCTTATTTTAGGTATCAGGGATAGTCCAGAAGCGCCATTCATTTTTAAATCCACAATAGCACCATCAATGGCGTGATCTCGCAGTAAATCAGCTGCGTTTTCGGAGCTGGGTGACGATAGAACTGAGATGCCTTTGCGTGTTAACGAGCGACATAAAGCTTGGTTAAATATCAAGTTATCGTCAACTACCAGTATGGATAGTTCTGTGAGTGGTTTTTTGAGTATCATTTTCGATGAGCCAGCGCTGAATATGTCAGGGTTTATATGATGGAATTAATGGGCAATTTTATACGTGTTAATGTGCCGCCTTCATCTTTGTTGTGTAGTGAAAGGCTTCCTCCAAATTGGTCAAATGTGTTATGAGCTAAAAATAATCCTAAGCCAAGACCGTGTTCCTTTCCAGATGATATGTAAGGCTCTCCAATGTGTTCAAGTACATTCTTGTCAATGCCGGGGCCGTTGTCAGATATATCTATAATCAGCTGCGTTTCAGTGATGTAATATTGAAGTTCTACAAAATGAGGTGATGCATCACAAGCATTATTTATTAAGTTGATGATAGCCTGATCAATGGTTGGTGCTGGAGTAATAAATAACTGTTGATCGTTTCGTCGATATTTGGATATATTTGTTGTTAGTTTGGCGGGGCAAAGCGGACGCATAATTCTAAGTCGATTAATTAAATGCTGTAGATAAGCGCCGCTATCTTTAGTAGGCCGTTTATAACCGGCACGTTGATGCCCTGCTTCGGCGGTGAGCTGGCTTAGAATAGCTTTGCATTCTTTCACTTGCCCTTCAATAATTAACAGGTCATCTTTAATGTTTTTGGTGTTTTCTTCTTGTAATAGATCACCAATGGTAACGGCAATTGTTGATAATGGCGTACTTATTTCATGAGCGGCACCCGTTGCCAGAGTGGCAAGCCCAAATACCTGCTCTCCTTGAGTCAGTTTTTGTTTATAGTTTGATATGGCTTGATCTCGTAGAGAAATCTCGATATTTAGGCGAATGATAAAATACGATATCAAGCTAGCGCTTAACGCAAAATTGATCCACATTCCGATAAGATGAATATTAAATTGGCTAGACTGCCCTTCAGGTTGATGTTGCATAGCCAGTTGGGTTGGTTGTGGGGCATAGACAAGTAAGCCTGTATAGGCGATAAAGGTTATTATGGTGGCGATCCCGGTAAATACAGGAGAGAGTAGTGTCGCGGAAACGGTCAAGGGGATCAGGTAGAATGAAATAAATGGGTTAGAAGGCCCACCACTGAAATAGAAGGAAATAGTTAGTAATAGAATATCTAATGCTAACTGAGTTACCAGTAGGTTATTGCTGATGATTCGCTCTTTTTGTAGCTTCCAATAATAGAAAGCATTAAATAGCGCCAACAAAAATAGAGGTAACGCTGCTCCAGTAAGGTTTATGTTAATGAGCAGGATATCGTGAGCGATCCAAAGCGCCAAGAGCAATGAAGTAATGATTGTGGTTCGTAAGTGGCAAGCACTCATTAGGTTGTTTTTTGATGCGACTGAGTGTGTGTTCCTGGACGTTAGTGTCATTTTAGAATTCTTTAGCGGAGGAATCATAATTAGTGGGGCTTCGTATTCTTTGAAGTCCGCGGTATAGATGTAGTGAGTATATATTTATCGGTTTTGTCTTGTTAGCTTATTGCGTAAGATTACCCGCTATTTAACCAAGCGCAAAACTAGCTATAAAACTAATTTCAACAAGGGTTACCAGGAAGCAAACGATTATGAAGCTATTGTCTTTATTGGCTGATGGAGAGTTCCACTCTGGTGATGAACTGGGGGCGGACTTAGGTGTGACTAGGGCTGCTGTTTGGAAACAAATTCAACGTTTACAGGAAGATAAAGGGCTAGATATCTTCTCGGTAAAAGGTAAAGGCTACAGGCTGTCGTCACCAATAGATCTATTGGATTCATCACGGATCAAGTCACTTTTATCGGTACCTGCTAAGCAGTTGATTAGTGAGGTAGAAGTTTTTGGTTCAATTACTTCTACAAATGATCTGGCAATGAAACATGCTGAGTCCCAGGGGAGGGCTGGTTATGTTTGCCTCGCAGAACAACAGACGGCTGGACGAGGCCGCAGAGGCCGACCTTGGGTTTCCCCATATGGCACGAATATTTATCTCTCCTTGGTGTGGGATTTCTATAATGGTGCGTCAGCTTTGGAAGGTTTGAGTTTGGCTGTAGGTGTGGCTGTTGCAAGCGTTCTTAAAGCAAAAGGAATCGATGGTGTGGAGCTAAAATGGCCAAATGACGTGCTGGTGGACGGGGCAAAGTTAGGGGGTATATTGCTTGAAATGACCGGAGATCCATCAGGTCACTGCCAGGTTGTTCTGGGGATTGGAATAAATACGTCAATTTCAAAAAAAGACGGCAATGAAATTGATCAGGCTTGGGTGGATACATCCACTTTAGGTGTGAATATTAAGCGCAATGAACTTATCTCGGAAATTATTAGTGAATTGATCTCTATGCTCACTTTATTCTCAAAATATGGATTCAGTTATTTCAAGGATCAGTGGCTTACACTAGATGCTTTTAAAAATAAGGCTGTAGTCGTTAAAACCGGAAAGAATGATATAACAGGGGTTGCAAGGGGAGTTGATGGTACAGGAGCCCTTAGGTTGGATCGAGCTGGCACAATTGAAGCTATTAAAGGCGGTGAAGTAAGCTTAAGGCTAGACAAGTGAGAAAGCTTTATCTAGATATAGGAAATACTCGGGCAAAGTGGCTTCTGGATGAAGGCTGTCAATTTAAGCGCGGGTGGGTTGAATTAGGGAAAGGGGTTGACAAGGAGGCGTTGCAAGCGATAGCTGATGACGTTTGTTTTGTCGCTGTTTCGTGCGTCAAAGATGATGAATACGTTAAAACTCTAGCTAGTAGAGTCAACGATGTATGGGGGGTTGTTCTTTCCGTTGCGGTTACTTCAGCAGCTCAGCTTGGTTTAACCTGCGCATATGATGAGCCATCCCGACTTGGTATTGATCGATGGTTGGTTATGCTTGCAGCTTGGAATAGGTATAAAACCCCACTCTGTATCGTTGACTGTGGTAGCGCGATTACTATTGATTTGGTGGCTTCAAATGGGTTGCACATGGGGGGGTATATTCTACCCGGGTTGCGGTTAGGGGTGGAGAGTTTGTTAAGGGGAACTGATAAAATTTTAGTTGATTTTGACAACCTAAACGAAGCTACATTGAGCGCAGGCCAAAATACAACAGAGGCGGTCTACAATGGTGCGTTGTTTTCATTGGATGCTAGTGTAAATGCGGCAATGAGGATGTTGAGAAAGGAGTGCCAAGGAGAGAGTTGCTCCTTATTGTTGACAGGTGGTGATGGCCGATTGTTGTCAGAGTTAACAACACTTGAATCCGTTTATGATGAAGATCTTGTGCTACATGGGTTAAAACTGTATTTTGATAACACTAAATCTTAGCAGTCCTTGTATATTCATTAATATACTGGACTATGCTAAGTTATCGCTTCTTTGGTAGGGATGTATTTGATTAATGCGATGGATTTTTTTGTGTTTAATTAGCTTCAATCTAGTCTATTTTTCTTGGCAGCAATGGTTGGAGAATGAACGACCTCAGCAAATAATGTCTAAACCTGTTGGTGGCGGGCAGGAAGGTGAACGTTTGTCGTTATTGACTGAGCGTTTACCGGAGGCGGGCAGTTCTTCGCCTCCCCCTAGCATTGGGGGCGCCAAATCTTCTGCTGTATATCAGGCAGTGGACCACATAGAGCATAAAAAACAGGCGTTATGCCCTCATGCCGGGCCTTTTAATTCTAAAATCGATGCTGCGTCGCTGTTGGAGCTATTGCGTGCTGATAACTACCAGGGGCAAGTTCAATCGGTAGAGATAAGTAAAGACGTGGATAATTGGGTGTTGATTCCGGCCAGAGTTTCAAGAAAGGCCTCAATGGCGTTATTGAAAGAGCTTCAAGCTAAAAAAATAGACAGCTATTTGGTTGCTGAAGGGGAACATAGAAACGCAATTTCTCTGGGGTTATTTAAAAAACAATCCTCTGCTGAGGGCGTTAAAGAAAGAATGTTAGCAGCAGGTTATGAGTCAAATATACAAACTTTAGAGAGGCTAACGTTGGAATATTGGGTGCGCGTTGATATGTCAAAAGAATCTCAGGAAAGAGAGAACCAACTGGAAAAAAACATATTTAGCGAAAAAAACATAAGTTTTTCAAAATCTTTGTGTGAATCGTTTGCACAAGCCGAATAAATTTCGTATGATGCGCGTCCTGAATTTGAAGCAAGATGCTGATGTAGCTCAGTTGGTAGAGCAGCTGACTTGTAATCAGCCGGTCGGGGGTTCGACTCCTCTCATCAGCTCCACTTCAAGTTTGGAATCCTGTATATCGATCTAGTATTGATATTAAGCATATGAAATTTAACAAAAAGTTTCATGCGGGCTTGACAGCAGGGTTGGCGCTAACCACAATAGGCGTCGGTTAAGGAGGGGTTCCCGAGTGGCCAAAGGGATCAGACTGTAAATCTGACGCGTAAGCTTCGGTGGTTCGAATCCACCCCCC
>CAJXZM010000289.1 GCA_913063125.1 uncultured Gammaproteobacteria bacterium
CACAAAATACTGTTGACATGCCTCAGCAATTTACCCTTAAATTAGGTTTTGCAGATGAGGTGTCTGATGAGACTTACTTGGGTTTAACCGATAGTGATTTTGATGATGATCCTTATCGACGTTATGCTGCTAGCCAGCTAGACGAGTTTGAGTCAGATCACTCTCAAGTCCATTTAGATCATGTGATTTCGATATCTGAAGGTGTTCGTGTTAATACGAAATTGTATTGGAATAAATTCAATCGCTCTTGGAATAAGTTTGACGGGTTTGTTGAGACGTTGGTATTAACTGATCCTTCGCTTCCTTATGACTCTATTACTAATCCTTACTTGCACCTAGAAGCAAATGTCAGTCAAGTGTTGGAAACCCCAGGCTCTTATCCAGATGACCTTGGTATTATCCGCGGTGAAATTGATTCAGATCCAACGTTGCAGGAAGAATTAATTGATGTGACGGACAATGATCGAACCTATGGCTCACATGGGGCTCAGGTGACAGGACATTTTGATGTTGCGGGAGATCGCTTTGATCAAGAGATAACCGTTGGTGTGCGTTACCACTATGATTATGTGGAAAGGAATCACTTATCTAAGGGGTATCTAATGCAGGGTGGGCAGCTTATATATGATGGCTCAACTCAAACACTTAAGACAGATAACAAAGACGAGACAGATGCCTTTGCCTTATATTTGCAAGATAAAATATTTTGGAATGCATGGGAAGTTACCGCTGGCTTGAGGTATGAGCGTATCGAAGGGGAGTCGGAAAATATTCTTAACGGTACAAAGTCAGACAACAGTCAATCTGTTGTGATGCCTGGTTTAGGTGTGTTTTGGCAGTATACAGAAACCATTGGTTTATTGGCGGGTGTTAATAAGGGCTTCTCGCCTGCAGGACCAAGTTCTGACGCTGACCCAGAAGAAAGTGTTAATTATGAAGCAGGCGTACGATTTCATGACGAAGCCTTGCAGTTAGATGTGATTGGTTTTTATAGTGATTATTCAAATCTGTTAGGTCGTTGTAGAGTGAGCGACAGCGGTTGTGTTGTTGGGCAAGAATTTAACGGTGGCGAAATTAATATCGGTGGAGTTGAGGTCACGGCAAGCCAAATTTGGGATCTCGACAGTGGATGGTCAGTGCCGTTGTCAGCCTCTTATACTTATTCGAAATCAGAGTTTCAGGAAGGTTTTGACTCCAACTTTTCCCAGTGGGGGGAAGTAGTTGAGGGGGATGAATTACCTTATTTGCCTGAAAATATTGCTCGTGTACAGCTTGGCCTAGAAAACGATATCTGGCTATTTAATGTTGCGTGGAAATATCAAGATCAAATGCGAGAGCTTCCAGGGCAGGATGCCATTAGTGATAAGTCGCATACAGATGCGCTATCTACATTTGATGTATCACTAACGTGGAACGTAACCAATAGTTTGTTAACGCAACTAACGGTAGATAACGTGTTGGATCAAGAGGCTATTGTGTCTCACCGCCCATTTGGTGCACGCCCTAATAAGGGGCGCTCATTCTTCGGTCGCGTGAAGTATACTTTTTAAGTCGTAATTTTAATTATACGATAATGTAGTAATACCACTGAAAGCCTCCTTTCGTCAGAAAGGAAGCTTTCAGTGGAAGCAAAGGAAAGGAGGAGAAATTCAGTGTTTGACCTGTTACTTACTCCTTTCTCCTACCCGTTAGATCCGACCAAAAGGTTATTTTGGGGCTTTTTATTAAGCTCACTGGTAGTGGCTTGTGTTGCGGCTTGTTTGAGCGCGAATAGCGCGGCAATTAAGGGTCAAATAGTTTCGCTTTTTCGTTGGAGATACTGGGTAAATCAATCGGTAGGTACCGATATTGGGCTGTTGTTTGTCAATAATGCCATACGACTAATTGTGCTGGTTCCAGTGGTCGGTGTAAAACTGGCTGGAGCAATCGCTGTTACTGCTTTTTTTCAAGCAACGTTTGGCGATGTTCCTTTAATTAATGTTCATTGGCTTTTGGTTGGGCTAGTGTATTCCATCTGTTTTTTTATAGTTGAAGATGTTAGCCGTTTTTATTTGCATTATTTCTCGCACATAAAGCCTTGGTTATGGCGTTTCCATAAAGTACACCATAGTGCGACGGTGTTGAATCCGTTAACCATTCACAGAGTCCATCCCGTAGAAATGGTGTTGTATTTCTTTCGTGGATTTGTTGTGTTTTCTGTTGTTGGTGGTGTGTTTTTGTATTTTTTTCGAGGTCAGGTGCATGGGCTGGATATATTAGGGGTAGAAATGTTTGGGTTTCTCTTTAATGTCTTGGGTTCTAATTTGCGTCATACCCCTGTTTGGATTTCTTTTGGAAAAATGGAGCGTATATTTATTAGCCCAGCACAACACCAAATTCATCATAGTTGTGACACAAAACATCATGATAAAAATATGGGAACCTGTTTGGCATTGTGGGATCGATTGATGGGTAGTTGGGTAGCATCGAAAGAAGAAATTGTAACCAGTTATGGCTTAACTCGGCCTTAAGGCGGTTTCTGAATTTTGTGATATGTCATTTTTTTCATCCGCTATTAATATTTGTTCATAAAATAAACCTTGTGTTCGAACGGGTTTGTGAGAATACTTATTGGATTTAGCAGAAGCCAAATTCGGGCATATAAAGATAGGGCAGACCCCTTTGGTTTAAAAACTAATCAACGACAGGGCTGAGAGCATAACTTTGGGTGAAAGTACGGCATCACTACAGGTACCATCCTTCCTAATTAACTTAATTGAAGATTTGGCGCTATCTAATGGGCTATGTGTTGATGATCTTTATCAGTCAGTTTTAGCTGATAATGGGAATATTGTTACGGTTAAGGGGCTAGAAGATGCCGTGCGTTGGTTGTTGGATGGAACCAAAATACCATGGCTAGCATTTGAATTTGGACGACGTGTTAATTACCAGCAGCTTGATGTCTTTGGGCCATTAATTGCCAGTTGTGGGACTATTAAGGAGGGGCTGGATCTATTTCAAAAGTACCATCAATTACTGCACCCTCTTATTGGACTAGCCTATAATATTGACGGTAAAAACCTTTGCATTCGATATAGTGTTATTGAAAATCAGCCAGATGAGGCATTTTATGCAGAGGCAATATTGGGCTCGATTCCTGTCTGGGCGGAGCGATTAACAGGGAGCTCACTCAAGATTAACCGGGTTTGGTTTCGTCATGCAGAACCGCAATATGCAGATAAATACCGAGAATATTTTGAGTGTGAGGTATTGTTTGATCAGGCATTTGACGCAGTGTGGGTAGATGCACATTTGCTTGATTTTTCTATACTTTCCTCATCACCTGGTTATCATTTCAAAATAAAGGAACAGGCACAGACTCAGTTGCAATTGATCGAGACATTTAGTGGTGAGATTAAGCATATTATTCGAAGCAGCCTACCCGAAGATATTGGGGTTGAAATGGTTGCTAAAGCGCTGCACTGCAGCGAGAGGACGATGCAACGTAAACTCGCTGAAGAGAAAACAAGCTTCAAGACGCTCAAGCAAGAGGTAAGGAAGCAAGTAGCAATAGAGCTTTTAGAAACCACGTCGCTATCTATTGAGAAAATTGCCTTTCGCTTAGGATATGAGCAGAGGACTAGCTTTGCTGTTGCATTTTTACGATGGACGGGCGTAAAACCAACAGATTGGAAACGTTAAAACGCTAAAGAACAACAGTTTAGTTGATATGTATCATAGGGTTACAAATATTTACTTAGGTGGCGGCAAGTCAATGTTTTTTGGCGGCCATCGACTTACCACATAAATCTATCTCCTTTAATCTAAACCCACTGCGACGATATGGCTAATTAGTAATCACAAGCCAGGGCGTCTTTGAAGGGCTGCGTTCCTCAGAAGGGAGCGAAGTAAATT
This sequence comes from uncultured Gammaproteobacteria bacterium, assembly GCA_913063125.1. Lineage (GTDB taxonomy): Bacteria > Pseudomonadota > Gammaproteobacteria > Pseudomonadales > Ketobacteraceae > 42-54-T18. The sequence continues at coordinate 3,895 of CAJXZM010000289.1, forward strand.
GATTATTAAGGGGTGTACGCATGGTTGGTCCTAACGGCATAGAAAATATTCAGCATTTACCTGTTGTAATAATAGGGGCTGGATTTGGAGGGATGGCATTAGCAGTCAAGCTTCAGGAAGCTGGTGTTGAGGATTATCATATATTTGAACGAGCTAAAGAGGTTGGCGGGACGTGGCGTGATAATACTTACCCCGGATGTGCCTGTGATGTAGCATCAAACCTATATTCATATTCCTTCGCGCCAAACCCTTTATGGGCACAGACGCATGGAAATCAGTCAGAAATATTTGGTTACCTTAAAGGCGTAGCAAAAGACTTTGACTTGTATCCCAACATCCGATTTGACCACGAGTTAATAAAAGCCAGCTGGGATAAGAAAGAAGAGCAATGGACGCTTGAAACAAGCCAGGGCAAGTATACCTGTAGCGTATTAGTTACGGCTACTGGGCCATTTGGTGAAGCAGTAATCCCAGAATTTAAAGGTTCTGAATCCTTCAAAGGGACGTCATTTCACTCGCTTCATTGGGATCATGATTATGACCTCAAGGGAAAAAAGGTCGCTATTGTAGGAACTGGAGCCACAGCTATACAAATTGTTCCAGAGATTCAGGCAGAGGTAGAGCATTTAACTGTTTTCCAAAGAACGCCTAGCCATGTATTACCGAGAGTTGATATAGCAACGTCAACGTTAAAACGAGCTGCGGTTCGACATGTGCCTTTTTTACAGCGCGGTATTAGAGCAGCGTGGTATACGGCATATGAAGGATTAGTGGGGTTACCTCAGTTTGTCGACTCGCGATTTCTTGTTCCCTTCGAAGCGGCAGCAAGGTACCACTTGTTCAAGCAAGTTAAAGATAAAGATCTACGAGAAAAACTATCACCTACCTATCGCTTTGGCTGTAAACGTCCCGTATTTAGCAGTAAGTATTTCCTATCGTTGCAAGAAGAAAATGTTGATTTAGTTTGTTCCGGAATTGAAGAAATAACTGAAAAAGGGATTGTTGATTCAGAAGGTGTAGAGCATGAGATTGATACGTTAATCTATGCGACAGGATTTCGTTCCCCTCACCAAATTAGCGGTAAATTATTTGGTAAAACTGGGGCGTCTCTAGCGGAATACTTTGGCTCTCGCCCTCGTGCCTTTATGGGAACATCTATCGCTGGATTCCCGAATTTATTTATGATGATGGGGCCTTTCTC
>CAJXZM010000290.1 GCA_913063125.1 uncultured Gammaproteobacteria bacterium
CCATAAACTCACGGATAGAATAAGGCTCAGAAACAGGAAAAACGAGCCAGTGGATAGCCATAGTTTTTTTCCAATCGATAGGTTGTTAAACCAATTCATGAATTACCCGCTTGTGATGAATGGTGAAAGGCGAATGGCGAAAAAGCAACTTTATCTAATAACGCTAGCTTAGAAAGGTGGATGTATCAATTTGTAGACAATGCTGGCATCCGATGCCATGAATTTGGGAATGAAAAAACAAAAAAGCCCCGGTTCCCCCGGGGCGCTTAACCTTCCAACTATGCCGCTGTCTTTAACGGTCTGGTGTAGGATACTGTTTGATATGCTTTTTTTCCGCTTCGTTGATTGGCTTCATCGGCGAGGATTAGTTCTTCTTCGCTGGCGTACTTTCGGTCCCATTCCAATACCTTGGGTGTCATCAGGGCATTCCACAATGGTGGGATGAGTGTCAAAAACATTGTTGTTAACAGGCCGTTGATCATCATGGGAGCGTCGCTATAAGGTTTCAACTTATGAAATGGCACGTCACCTTCGGCGTGATGATGAGAGTGCCGAGTTAAGTTAAATGTTCCCCAGCTGCTAAAGCGTTTGTTACTGTTCCAGCTGTGGTAAGGCTGAACTGGCGATTTGGGATTGCGCACGATGCCGTAGTGTTCCATAAAGTTAACCATTTCTAGCATAGATTTGGTAATTAGTGCTGAAATCGTGAAGATTAATACGCCTTCCCACCCTGCTAATGCAAATGCGCCTACTTCCAATAGAGTGGACATCAGTAAACCGCGGATATATCGATTGTGGAGGGACCACACGCCTTGACGTTTTTTCTTCAAACGTTGAGCTTCAATTTTCGCTGCACTGACATTACCGCGATAGGTTGAGATCACAATATGTTGATACACATTGCGCCCCCTGGGTGCGGTTGCTGGATCTTCCGTAGATCCGACGTAGGCGTGATGACCGTATACATGCTCGATGGAGAATCCCGTATCCCAGCTGAAAGCCAGTAGCCAGCGACCAATTAGAAGTGACAATGGGTCCCAAGTACGGTGGGTCAGTTCATGTCCAACAATGGTGCCAACAATAGCGGAAAGTAATGCACACCCTAAAATGGCGCCGATAACACCTGGGATGGTATTGGTTGCTCTTGCTCCTATCGCATCATAGCCTGTTACGGATTCAATTAACGCACCGTAGCCAAGAGGGTCGCCATCAGTGATAGCCCACATGAGCAAAAAATTGACGAAAATAATTAATGGTAATGATGACCATAACTGTGCTGTCAATAAGCCGCTTTTGTTAAATTCTGGTGTTGAAATATCATCGCCAAGAAACAAGTCTCCGAATACGATAATACCAGCAGCGCAAATAAAACCTAAATATAGGCCATCACCACCGATGGTAAAACCGATCATTAAGGGAAGGGCCAGCAAGTGAAATAGGGTGTACTTAATATAATGAAACATGGGTTATCTCCTCAGTAAAAACGTTTAGGCGGCAGGGGCTGACGTGTGGCTTTGATCTAAAAACTTATCGAAATAAATCTGTGTGGGTTGGATGTTAAGGGTTTGAAGCGCGGCAATAGTGGCGTCAATCATAGGTGGAGGACCACACATATAAACTTTTTCATCTCCTTTGACGCGTTCCTCGATACCATCGGTGACAAAACCGCGCAGGCCTTGCCAATCAGAGTCTATTGGTTCGTTAGAAAGCACGGGAATAAAGTTAAAGTCGGTAGGCCAGGCGTTAGCGAGTTTTTCGATATCGGTTACGCAGTAAAGGTCGGCTTGAGTTCGGGCACCAAATAAAAATGTGACCGGACGTTGGATATTTTGCGTTACGGCTTCTTCCAATAAGGATTTAAGTGGTGCTAGACCGCTGCCACCCGCCACACATAACATAGGCTCAACTGCTTTCCGCAACCAGAAATCGCCATAGGGGCCTTCAACACTGACGGGGCTACCGATGACAGTATTGTCCTGCATGTGGGTAGACATTTCACCACCAGGTACTTCACGAATAAAGAAGCTGACAGAGGAGTTATCCTGAGCGACTGACTCCGCTACGGCAAAGGAATAGGCACGAGGCTGGTCGATGATACCGGGTAATCTGAGTTCAGCATATTGACCGCTGGCGTAGGCTAATGGCTCGGGTAGGGCGATATCGATACGTACAATGTCGTGGGTGAGACGATTATGGCCAACGATTTCGCCTTGAATGGTTTTCACTTCATGATTTGGGCCGTTGGTTTCTAATCGGTCGACTTGAATCTCGATATCGGTTTTAGGCACACTCTGACATGCAAGAATATAACCTTCATCCATTTCTTCAGATGACAAGATATAGGCGCTTTCAGTAAGCTCTTTGACTTTGCCACTGACCAGCTTACATTTGCACTCCGCACAACCGCCAACTCGGCAGTTGTGGGGCAGGCGTATGTTTTGGCGTAAGCCTGCCTGGAGAATGGTTTCTCCCGGCTCAGTCATGATGCGGTTATTCCCGTTGAGAACGACAGCTCGTGGTTTTTTACTAAATTTTTCTTTTAACATCATAAACATAGGAAACCCCTTTGGTATGCACTGATAACCTGAATGCTTTATTGGATGCGTTAGGTCTGACACTAGTATCTGGGGAATCTGGTGTAGAAGACAGATCAGTAATGCACCATCAGTCGGTCATTTTTGGCCAAGACAGGTTAAATAGATTACTATGGAGGGTAATTTCTTTAAGAGCCTGTGTTCGTTATGCCTGATATTGATAACCCCGATTCTTTGTTTTTGCCTGTGAATTATATGCGGCACCTGTTAGATGTTGTGGAGTCTAGAGGTGGTAGCCGGCTGAAAGTAATGGATCGTTGTGGGGTTAGTGCCGAGCTGTTGAATGATCAAGAGGGATTGTTTAGTTACCAGCAATTCAGCGCGTTAATACTGGCCTCAGTAGAAGAGAGTCAAGAACCCGCTTTGGGGTTGTACCTGGGCAGTCAGTTGACAGTGATGACGCATGGTAATTTAAGCAGTGCCATACTCAGTAGTGCAGATGTAGAGCAGGGGATGGGTTTGGCGATTCGGTACTTCGAGACCCGAACGCCGTTGGCTGCACTTACTTTGGAGAAGTGTCCGGATGAGTTGATCATCACGCTTTGTGAGCGTTATGTGCTAGGGGCAATCCGGATTAGTTATTTGGAGACAGTGGTGACTGGGCTCGTGGCAGTCATCAGTTTTATTACTAACCGACAGCTGAGTTTAAAAAAGGTGGAACTTGCTTTTAGCGCACCAGCTTATCAGTCGATGTTTGAACCTATATTAGGCTGCCCCGTTGTGTTTGATGCTGAGGAAACACGTTTACATTACCCCGCGACGGGCCTTGATATTCCCTTAGTGATGGCTGATAAGAATGTCCATATGCATGCAGCGCAACGTTGCGAGGAGGAGTTGGCCTCTATCAGTAAGTCAGTGTCAATTGAAAAGCGTATCGAACAAAATTTACTTAGATTTCAGGGTGGGTTTCCTAGCTTTGAACATATGGCTAGTGAGTTGTCGATGTCTCCTCGTACTTTGCGACGCCGATTACTGGAAAGAGGTACCAGTTTTAATGCCATTTTGGATCGGCTGAAATATAGACTTGCGGTACAGTATCTGGAAACCTCTGCGCTCTCGATACAGGAGATAGGTTATCTATTGGGTTACTCTGATCCCTCTAATTTTGGTCGAGCGTTTAAAAAATGGAGCAGTGTTTCACCCATTGCCTATCGGGGAAAATTAAACTAACTGATAAGCACTAAGAATTGCTACTAAGGATTGCTACTAAGGCATTGACACCAAAGCATAAAAGCTTGTACCTCAGAATACCTTATCCGCCCCGATCACCGGCTACTTACTCTTTTATGATTACATAAGTTACCCGGGGTTATTTACAAGAGGACGGGTTGAATGTATTGTAAGTGACCATGGGTAACTTAATGTGCACCCAGCTATGTAAACTAACGCTTACCTGATTAACGACGAGAATAGATATGAATTACACATTGATTACTGGTGCAAGCGCGGGCATTGGGGAAGTATTTGCTAAGGAACTGGCGCGAGCAGGTAAAAATTTGATTTTGGTGGCGCGCCGTAAAGATAAATTGGAGGCCTTGGCACAAGAGCTTAAAGCGCAATTTGGAGTCGAAGTAGAGTCCTTGGCAGTAGATCTAACGTCTACTGAAAGTAGTTCGATCATTGTGAAGCAGTTAGAATCGTCAAATTGGACGATTGATGGGTTAATTAATAATGCGGGTTTTGGGGATAGAGGGGCTTTTGTTGATTTACCGTTGGATCGACAATTACAAATGATTCAGCTTAATGTGACGACGCTGGTTGAATTGACCCATCGCCTGTTACCCAAGATGTTAAATCAACAGAGCCCTTATATCATTAATGTGGCGTCTACCGCAGCATTCCAAGCGGGCCCTAATATGGCCATTTATTATGCCACGAAAGCCTTTGTACTTTCTTTTTCAGAAGCATTACATGAAGAGCTAAGCGGGAAAGGTATTGCCGTGAGTGCATTGTGCCCTGGGGCGACGTTATCGGAGTTTGCGACAGAAGCAAATATGACGGATACAAAACTATTTAAGGCCGGAGCGATGACCGCTGAGGCAGTGGTGAAGAAATCTTTACGTCAAAAAGATCGTGCCATCGTTATCACCGGATGGAAGAATATTCTGAGTGTTTGGTCTGGAAAAGTATCTCCTCGCTTTATAACACGAAAAATTGCTGGCTGGTTACAGGCGTAAAAATGTCAGGTATTAAAAAACGCGCTAGCAACCCTGAGCAAAAAGCCTTTCGACGCCAGCAGATCATCAGCTCTGCTAGGTGTCGCTTCGAAGAGCTTACTTATGACGATGTTAACCTTAATCATGTAGCTGCGGATGTTGGGATAAGTAAGGCCGCGTTATATCGGTATTTTAGAAATAAAGAAACACTCTTCTTAGCCCTCTTTGTGGAAACATTGGGGGAGCT
>CAJXZM010000291.1 GCA_913063125.1 uncultured Gammaproteobacteria bacterium
CATTACTATCAAGAAAGTAAAAACTTATTAAGGTGAATAGTGCTGCTATTGCCCAAAGCCATATCTTCACTTGAGAGTGTTCCTCTTGTATAACCCAGAAAACTATGAGGTGATTATGTGTTATTCTTAATATAAGATATAATCAGTAAATATTTTAAAAAACAAAGAAATACTTATGATTGGGTGGCGGCTCTAGTCCGTACTCTAATAAGGATAGGCTGCTATGGACTACAACAAACTGCGTACTTTTATTGAAGTGGCGACAACGGGAAGCATCTCGCAAGCTGCGAATAACTTATTCAGAACACAGCCTGCTATCACCCAACAAATTCAATTGCTGGAAGAGTCCCTAGAGTTAACGTTATTGGAACGTCGAAATACCCGCGTTTATCTCACTAAACAGGGTGAGCAATTATTTAAATTTGCACAGCACAGATTAAGAGAAATTGATGATTTTTTGGCAGAGGTCAAAAATGACTCGGAGTCTCTAAGCGGTGAGATTCGCATCGGGATCAGGCCGGATGTGGCGATATATATGCTGCCCATTATTTTTGCTAATTTTAAGATAGCTTATCCTAATGTCAAATTTACCATTGTGCATGGTGATGCAAGTCAAACAGAGCATCGACTATTGAACAACGAGGTTGATATAGGCATTCAACTGTTGGTAGAGAATAGAAAGTTACTGAAGACATGGCCTGCCACGTCAAAACCCATTATTTTGGCTGCGGGCGAGGGTTACCTAAAAAAGCATGGTACCCCTAAAAAACCTGAAGACGTATTGAATCATGACGTTATAGATTACACTCCTGATTGTGATGCTTTGGCTTACTGGGCGAAAAAAATCAAAAAGGAATTAGAGATTAATGTTAGAAAAAAACGCCCTCATTATATCTGCCCAGACCATGGGTTTGCTGCGGAACTGGTAAAAAAGAACCTGGGTATTTGCATGCTGCCGAGCTATACGGTGGCAGACGAACTCAAGTCCGGCACCGTCAAACACCTGCTAAATAAAAAAGGCCTACAGTACTCCATGAGTTTTGATGTCGTGGTGAAAAAAAATGCGAATCGTACTGCCGCAGAATCGGCATTCTTGGATGTTATGATCAGGGAGGTTTGTAATTAAAGGATTTTTAGCCTATCTCCTTTTAATCGTATAAATAGAACGTATATTTGTATATTGTAATTACATGATATATTCACGTGTTTAATTCTGTCTAAAATCATATTCCTCTGCAATAATCCATTCACGAATTAAGAGAAACAAGCAGCGTCAAAAATCATTTTGTCCCGAACCCTAACTAGCTCAAGCTAAAAAATCCTAACGATCACAGATAACTAAGGAGCTACACATGCCAAGATCACTTACTGATATATTTCATGATAATCCCGTTGATTTTATGACCAATAATATCGTTATCACACCAGAAGCTGGCGGCGCGCTTGAAAATGGCGGAGTTAAATATTTTACTTTGACAGAAATGGCAAGTGTTGGTAAATCGATAGAAAGACCGGGTGTAGATATTAAGTGTTATCAAGCTCATCCCACAGCGGACGCGAGTGGAAATGGTATGTTTTTAACTTACTGGTGCCCCTACAAAGAGGGTGAGTTAAAAACAACCACTGTGGGCAACGGAGCAAACCTAATGTTTACTGCGCCTATGAATGGCTGTAGTTTTGGTATAGGCAGCGCTGGACCGGATGGCAACAGATTGGTTGGGCACTCCAACGCAAAGGGGCAGCCAGACTCTTGGACGCTGCAAAACAAAGTGCTTAAAGTCACAAAAATGAATGATGGTATGGTTAATCCAAATACCTACATGAATATTGCAGGAAATGACCCAGTGCTAGTGACAACGTTTGGAGTGCGTGATGCATCCTCAAAGGAGTGGAGTTTCTATTATCAATTAAACACCATGGCGACAGGTAATACCCTTGGAAAAACACTCATTGGTGTTTATCCAATACTATAAAGGGATGTCGATTCGTTGAAAAAAGCCTTCTTAAGTTAAGAGGGCCTCACACGCTCAAGCTCAACAAATGGACAAGTTCATTCACTTCATCGTTGATTGTAATGCTTCTGACTCTGTATTGGCCCCTATATCAAGGCGTTATTTTGAGTCAAATGTTGAGGGGCACCTACAGCATCAAAGATAACTCCAGATATTGTGGACCTGAAATTCAAGCGTTGTTTGGTCTCGTAGACTATAGGAGGCCGCGTTGATTCTGACGTTATTACTATTGGAAATTACGAAAACTGTTAACACGGTTGGGCTGTTTAATTAGAGAACTGGTAATGCCATATTGTCGGTTCTCTTATCTGTTTGTTATCTATCTCTGCTTTAATCAAGGCCGAACGTGATGGGCGTAGTACACAAACTCCCCCTAAAACTGCATGTCAGTCCGAAATTGAAAGCTGTAGGCCTCGAAAGAACCAAATTTTTTTATCGCCGGTCTATTCAAGGATAAAATTTAAGTTGTTGATATTAAAGAGATATATTTGAAAAATAAGCTTATAAAGTTGGAGGTAAGTGTTAAGATTGGAACGGGAGCTCGCTTTCTGCAAACTGGATGGTAAACTATTGGTAAATTACCAATCTAAATTGTTGAATATCTTGAGGATTGCCGTGGCTGGGGAATGCAATATGAAAGCCGCTAAGCAAGTCTCAATATGTACACAATAGAATGCACCGCTAACTTCCTTGGGATTACTTTTCAATGCAGGATAAAATCACTCTCGTACGAGATTACTTGAACAAAGTTAAGACTCGATGTACATACAATGCAGCTGCTCAAGCATTGGGTCTTAAACCTACTGAATTTAAAAAGCTATTGGGTGATCGGATACCGGAAAATTCTTGGTTCGTAAACACCGGCGCTGGAGAGCCAGTAGGGTATGCTGAGACCGAAAAGCACCCAGAGCTTTATCGGACAACGCGAATCATTAAGTCCGCAGAGGTTTTAACTAGAAATCTAGATCTGTAAAACTATGCGAGCAGGGTTTGGTGTAGAGTAGACCCTAAGTGTTGTAGGTTGGCGGGTCGCGTGGCACATGAGTGAAAGGACGATGTAGGCCTGCCCAGCACAAGAACACCATCTGCCCACTCCAGTTCAATAGGGTGGGTTATGAGGTGATCTTGTAAGCTTTATGCCCGGTTTCAAACCGGGCACGGGCTAGGGGAGCTCCGCAGTTGTAGCCTAACTCAGTGACGACTTTCGCAACCGAACCATCCCAGTCCAAATCAATCATTTCCACTTTCTGTTGCTGTGGCCCCGCGTCCATGGAAGTAGGCATAGCCAGTTTAGGCTTTGAGCCATTTTTTAGCAGGTTGGTGAAACCTTCATTACTAAAATCAAATGGCTTAGACACGTTAACATTCCTTAAAAGTCGCGTTACTTGTTGCTTGGGAATTCGTTAATAAAAGTCGATACGGGCTACTTGAATTGCCTCTTTTTTATGGTCTAGAAGCCTTCGAGAACGATTTTACCCATTGTTTGGTTGCTTTCGATGTCTGTATGGGCTCGTTTAAGATTAGTGGCATTGATGGTGCCGTAACTATCACCCACGGTCGTTTTGATCAGTCCGCTATCAATTAACTCGGAAACGGTTGTGAGTAATTCATGCTGTTTTTGTATGTCCCATGTATTGAACATGGCACGGGTAAACATGAATTCCCAATGCAGAGAAATACACTTTGTTTTGAGTTTCATAATGTCGATGTCTGTTGGGCTGTCAATCAATGCCAACTTGCCTTGTGGAGCAATTACTTCCACCAGTTGATCGAAGTGTTGATCTGTGTGGGTGAGGCTCATAACATAAGTAACGCTATGGAGACCGATAGTCTGAAGTTGTGGCAGCAACGGTTGGTGATGGTTAATGACATGATCGGCGCCTAGTTCACTGACCCATGCCTGGCTTTCTGGTTTTGATGCGGTACCAATGACTGTGGCGTTGGTAAGCTTTGCGGCCAACTGGGTTAATATGGAACCCACACCTCCTGCTGCCCCAATAATTAATATACTTGGCTGAGGCGGGGCTGGATCAATTGCTTGAGCGTTGGGGGCTGATTTGTTGTTTACATTGTGGCTGTAAGTGAGGTTTAAACCATTGGGTATTAACGGGGTGAAGTCCAGACGATCAAAAAGCAGCTCCCAGGCCGTTATCGTTGTCAAAGGCATAGCGGCGGCTTCTGCGTTGGATAAGGACTTGGGTTTTATGCCAGTGATGCGCTCATCTACCAATTGATATTCTTTATTTGATCCGTCTCGGGAGATGTCACCGGCATACCATACCTGATCACCTACATTAAAAAACTCCGCTAGATCACCCGTGGCAATAACTTCACCTACCGCATCCCAACCGAGTATTTTATGTTCACCGTCGTTAGGTGCGGAAGAGGCTCGTATTTTGGCATCTACAGGGTTAACTGACACAGCCTGTACTTTCACTAATAAATCACGCCCAAAGGCTTTAGGCATGGGAAGTTCAATGTCAATTAAGGCGTCTTTATGCTCAATTGCTTGAGGCTGTAGGTAGCCGATAGCTTTCATATCTCATTCTCTGTGTTAACGGTGTAAGGTTATTGTTGATGAAAGAGTATGAGCTATAAACAGAGTGATCTGTGAAACTTAATCAAAAAACATTTAATAATGAAAACGAATGACATCTCTTTTTTGTCCACACGGCTGACAGCGAAGGAGGAGCGTTTTCAGGTCGTTTTGTTAGTTAGGTCTGAGGTAGCCAGTCTACCTCAGACCTATGGGTTACTAGTATCGAGTGATTAGCAATTTACTCAAGAAAGAATCCCCACCCTCTGAATCGTCAGGGTGTGCAATATAGCTTGTTAGCGTAATTAAGCCGCCATCTTCTAATAGCGCGTAATCAAATACCTCAATAGACCCTTGTTTTTTGAGCTCGGTTTCTGGTCCGCAACCAGAGTTTGGGCTCACTTCTAAAGCGCTATATCCTTGGAATAAGCAACGTTCAAAATCATA
>CAJXZM010000292.1 GCA_913063125.1 uncultured Gammaproteobacteria bacterium
TAAAATCAACATAACGAATTGCACCACCAATGTAGCATTGGCGATCAAACTCCAAATAGACATGGACTCTGACACGTTTTATATCTCCTATTCCTGACATTACCTATGATCTCCCTATAAACGCAGGAAATCACAAAAAAGGGTTGTTTTCGTTCTAATTATTTTCTTGTTTTTCCGCTCATTCTGACAGGCACAGCATCTAGGTATTACCCCTCGCATTGCCTCAAGAAAGCTTTTGCTACCGTTTCAGGTATTGCCATTGGTCGCCCTGTATCGCTATTTACACAAGCAACTTTCACGGTCCCGCTGCACAATACATCATCGTTTTGTTCAACACTTACTTCTTCGCTTAATGTAATCGCTCGGCACACTTTTTGGGAAAAAACGACGTAAGTTCGAGCTGTTTTCAAAACCGATGCGGTTATTTTTACGTTATCATCAACTCGAGCGGGCTTAAGATACCGAACATCAAGGCTATGAACAACAAAATGACCCTGTTGTTCTCGTAATAGTTGAAAATCAAAACCCAGTTCACGCAACAGTTCTGTACGAGCCCGCTCCATAAACTTCAAATAATTCACATAATACACAATACCTTGCGCATCACTATCTTCAAGATAGACACGCGTTTGAATGGAAAATTCCATTAACCTTTCCCATCAAACATATCAAGGTGAGCACTCTTTGGTGGATTTACACCAAAATGCAAATATGCTAACCGCGTGGCAACTCGCCCCCTAGGCGTACGCATAATAAACCCCTGCTGAATCAGGTATGGCTCAATAACGTCTTCCAATGTGCCAGACTCTTCACTGATCGCGGCAGCTAAACTTTCAATACCCACAGGACCACCATCAAATTTCTCCAACATTGTTAACATCATTCGCCTATCCATGGAGTCAAAACCCTGAGCATCTACGTTCAACATATCTAATGCTTTTTCTGCAATGTCTTTGGTGACCTTTCCCTGACCTTTCACCTCTGCATAATCACGCACTCGGCGCAACAATCGATTAGCAATACGAGGGGTCCCCCGAGATCGTTTGGCAATTTCAAGGGCCCCCTTATCTTCCGTTGGAACTCCCATAATTTGTGCTGAACGTAATACAATGCGAGTAAGCTCTTCAACAGAGTAAAACTCTAAGCGCTGAACAATACCAAAACGGTCTCGCAAGGGAGAGGTTAACAAACCGGCCCGAGTTGTCGCACCTACCAATGTAAACGCTGGTAAATCAATTTTGATAGAGCGTGCCGCTGGCCCTTCACCTATCATGATATCCAGCTGATAGTCCTCCATGGCAGGATATAAGATTTCTTCTACCACAGGGCTTAAACGATGAATCTCGTCCACAAATAATACATCGCCCTCTTCCAAATTTGTCAGCAGCGCGGCTAAATCACCGGCTTTTTCCAACACCGGGCCAGACGTAGATTTCAGATCTGCGCCCATTTCATTCGCAACGATATTTGCTAATGTTGTCTTGCCTAGACCAGGGGGGCCAAAAATAAGCGTGTGGTCCAATGCCTCGCTTCGTTTGCGTGCGGCGGCAATAAATATTTCCATTTGCTCACGCACCACAACCTGCCCAGTATATTCAGATAACCGAGTAGGCCGTATAGCTCTATCAACAGGGTCTTCTTGAGAACGGTGTGGAGCAGCAGCGCTGATAAGTCGATCGGATTCTATCATGACAAAAATAATGCGCGAGTTATGTTAACTAAGGGAAAGAATGCGTGAAGCTTACTGCATTCACTTAGACTTCACCATCCCTTTCAGGGCCATACGGATAACTTGCTCACTGCTCAAGCTTGCTATATCAAGCGCATTGATGGCTTTGCTTGCCTCCGCAGGTTTATAACCCAACGCAATCAATGCGCTTTCTGCATCCGACCTCACATTCCGTTCGTTTGCCGGATCAATTCCAGAAAAACCTTCTTCATCCGAGCCAGAAGCTTGCGCTAGCGCAGGTACAATATCCAACCGTTTCAGTTTATCTCGCACCTCAATGATTAATCGCTCTGCCGTTTTTTTACCAACACCGGGCACCCTCACTAGAGTAGCAATATCATTACTTTCAACACAGCGTACGAACTCGTCAGATTCAATACCCGATAAAATAGCCAGTGCCATTTTGGGCCCTACCCCATTAACTTTAATAAGGGTTCGAAACAAAGTTCTTTCAGTTTTGTCATGGAATCCGTATAAAAGGTGCGCGTCATCACGAATCGTTAAATGGGTGTACAAGGCCACATTCTCATTCAACACCGGCAACCGATAAAATGTTGTCATCGGCGCTGTAATCTCATATCCAACACCATTAACATCAATCATTAGTTCTGGTGGCTGCTTTTCTATTAATATTCCCACTATTCGCCCAATCATATACCCTCTCTACCTTATTCGGCGCTTACGCACTTTTTGAGCACCAGCCATTCTAATTAAACTTTGTTGCATATGGGTATGACATAAAGCCACGCCAAGTGCATCCGCAGCATCTTCCTGTGGGGTTTGACTTAATCTCAACAAATGACAAACCATCAACTGTACTTGCTCTTTCTGTGCAGCCCCTGTCCCGACGACTGCCTGTTTTACCTGTCGAGCTGAATACTCAAAAACAGGGATTCGATGCGTGGTACACGCAACAATAGCGGCCCCTCTTGCGTGGCCTAGCTTTAATGCAGAGTCAGCATTTTTAGCCATGAACACTTGCTCCACCCCAACTTCTTGAGGTAGGTGCAAACGTATGACCTCATTAATACCCTCAAATATCTGCCCCAATCGCTCAGACAGCTCTGCTTTGGTATCTGTACGTATACAACCGCTATCTACATAGATTGATTTACCGCCATGAACTTCCACAACACCGTAACCGGTAATACGCGAACCGGGATCAATCCCCAAAATTATCGACATGGCTAGCCTTTCTGCCGTGATTACTGTTTATTTGAACAGTATAGTGATAAATCTAAAGGGAATCCACCCAAGCACTCTTTCGCTGTAAATTACAGGCATTAAAAAACCCTTAAAAAGACATTTAAGGGTTTTTTAATGCGGCCTTTATGTGATTAAAGTACGCTCTAAACAACGATCAATGAATACCAATCCATTAGTATTTTGAGCTGCTTTATTTCTTATCTTCTTCAGGTTTACGAACCCTAATCCCCACCTCTCGAAGCTGTTTTGGTTCAACTTCAGACGGTGCTGCCGTCATAACACAAGCGGCTGTTTGTGTTTTAGGGAATGCAATCACATCACGGATTGACGAAGAACCGGTCATTAACATCACGATACGATCTAGACCAAATGCCAATCCACCATGAGGGGGACAACCATATTTCAATGCATCTAATAAGAAACCAAACTTCTCTTGCGCTTCGTCATCACCAATACTCAATGCTTTGAATACTGCTTTTTGTAGCTCTGGCTGATAAATACGTAACGAACCACCACCAAGTTCAGTACCATTCAACACCATGTCATACGCACGAGACAATGCGGCACCAGGGTTATTTTCTAACTCCTCAGCGGAGCATGAAGGCAATGTGAATGGATGGTGTATTGACGTCCAACCACTGTCTGTTTCTTCAAACATTGGAAAATCAACAACCCACAATGGAGCCCAGTCACCCTTAACCAAACCTAAGTCTTCGCCCAGTTTAACGCGCAAAGCACCCAACGACTCACTAACAATACGTGCATTGTCGGAACCAAAGAAGACCAAATCTCCAGTTTCTGCTCCAACACGATCCATAATGGCTTCAACAACATCATCTGGAATAAACTTCAGAATCGGTGATTGTAACCCTTCCCTACCTGCAGCCCGATCGTTGACTTTAATGTATGCCAAGCCCTTAGCACCGTATATACCGACATACTTGGTATAGTTATCAATATCTTTACGGCTAAGCTTAGTACCTTGCGGCAGCTTCAATGCGGCAACTCGGCCTTTAGGGTCATTAGCAGGCCCAGAGAATATTTTAGACTCAACACCCTTCATTAAGTCATCAACATCTTGAAGCTCTAACGCAATACGAAGATCAGGTTTGTCACTACCAAAACGAGACATTGCTTCTGAATATGGCATACGTGGAAATGCTGGTAGCTCCACATCAAGCATTTCTTTAAACAAGCCGCGAATCATACGCTCCGCTACAGCCATGATCTGCTCTTCACTCATAAATGAAGTTTCGATATCAATCTGAGTGAATTCAGGCTGACGATCCGCGCGTAAATCCTCATCACGGAAACATTTGGCAATTTGGTAATAGCGATCAACACCAGAAACCATCAACAACTGTTTAAACAGTTGGGGTGACTGAGGCAATGCAAAGAAACTACCTTGATGGGTTCGGCTCGGCACAATATAGTCGCGCGCACCTTCAGGTGTTGCACGAGTAAGAATCGGTGTTTCAACATCTAAGAAGCCATCCGCATCCAGGAAGTTACGAATAGCTGATGTAACCTTTGAACGAAATATCAATTTATTTAGCATCTCTGGACGACGAATATCCAAATAACGGTACTTGAGTCGAACATCTTCACCCACTTTATGATGGTCATCCATCTGAAAAGGAGGCGTCTCTGACGCATTCAAAAGCACAAGTTCTTTACCCAGAACTTCAACTTTTCCCGTTGGCATATCTTTATTGAAGGTTCCTTCGGGTCGATAACGAACCAAACCAGTTATCTGTAAAACATATTCACCGCGAACACTATTCCCTAATGCAAACGCCTCTTCAGTATCAGGGTCAATTACAACTTGCGCCACGCCTTCTCTGTCACGAAGATCTAAAAATATAACACCACCGTGATCACGGCGTTTATGGACCCAACCACACAATGTTACTTCTTCACCAATGTGTGTTTCGTTAAGATGGCCACAGTAATGGCTACGCATATCGTTATCCTGTTTTAACTTGGTTATTAATCTGCTGTTTTTGCAGCAGTTGAACT
>CAJXZM010000293.1 GCA_913063125.1 uncultured Gammaproteobacteria bacterium
AGCATCCGACTCATAATCGGCAGGTCCCCTGTTCGAGTCAGGGAGGGGCCACCATTTTTTCTTTAGTTTTCAAGCAGCTATAGTCACCCTTGCTTTTCAAGCTCCAGCCAAAGCTTCCGAGGGTTACTTCAGGGTTACACTCAAAAGAATTTTCATTAATTTTGTAACTAACTCAATTATTTTCTACTAACACGCACTCCATCGCCAAAACTCAATAAAAGACGATCAAATCCAACCGGTAGCCACCAATTGATTCCATGCAGACGTTATGTGTGATGCTGGCATGATTTGCTTCTTGCGCTCATTCCAGTCTTGAATCTTTTCTAACGCTTGCTCTTCATTTGTCGCCCCTTCCTGCTTAGCGACCCAGTGCACACTGGCAAGTAATTCCATACCATAAGGCGACTGAAACCCCTCAATCAACTCCGCCACACGAGCAATTCTAGATTGAGTACTGCTGTCGGTGCTCGACAAAAAACGCTTCGCTTCCGTTAATGCCGCCTCATTGGGTGAAATTTCTGAATCAACAACGCCATCACCCACACCGTGAATATAATGGCCATCCATTCTTTCCAAGGCATGGCGCAGCGGGTCAGCATAAGGGCCAAACTTATGCTTAACAAAGGTAAGCTTTAGATCCTCCCCTGCTTCTTGTAAAAAATACGCTAGCTTTTGCACTTCTATTTTCGATAAGCCATAACTAAAGGCCTGATAGGTTTCCAGCAGCGCTAAAATAGCGGCTCGGCCTGGAGTCATTTTTGGTGCAGGTGTATTGACCTGTAATTTTACCGGCGCAGCCGTTATTGATGGCTCAAATAATTTAACCGTTACATCAGGCAATGCTGAAAAGTGATGTTCGATTAGCGGCTTAACGTCAGACCAACGCAACCCGCCATTACCGCAACCCAGTGGCGGCAATGCAATGGAACGGATACCTAGCGCGCCAATCTGTGCAACAAGATCCTGCAAACCTTTTTCAATATCGGCGATATTGGACACACTGCGCCAATGACCCTTGGTTGGGAAGTTAATAATATAACGAGGAGACACCAAGCCACCCAAGTCATAGATAAACATCTCACCTAATGTTACTTGATTAGACTTACAAGCCGCAGCATAAGCCTTAAAGTTATCAGGCCACTTTTTCTTAAACTGCAACGCAATGCCTTTCCCCATAACGCCCACACAGTTCACCGTGTTCACGATAGCATCTACATCATGTTGCTGGAGTAAATCACCTGTTGCGGAGGAAATCGTCATCGTTGCTGCTTTAACCTGTGTCTATTAAATTATGCTACAGGCCTAGCCCGTATCATTGGTTTAGAAAGTACCAATCTGTCACCACTTCTACGGGTAAGTTTAGCCCATATTGTGCTACCAATGCGCGCACTTGTTGCGCTTTTGTCTCATCAATCACACCGATTCGGGAAAACCAAGCAATAGGCACCTCATCCTTGATTAGAAACTCCGCCTGGCGTTTTTCCATACGATCTATATGTTTTGGATTATCGTGATTATCATAAAAATATTTACAAAAACCATCCAACACTGGGAGCTCTGTAAGAATATCCCAATCAATGACGTCTTTTAGTAAGTTCGGATCGGTATAAGCCTGACTGTAAACCTTTGTCGCATTACGATCATAAAACACAATATCTTTCATGCCTGCCGCATGAGCTGCTCTCGCATTCAGCTCAAAATGCACAATATCTTCTTGGCGATAACCACAACCCACCACTTTCCCATGATGAATCGCCGATAACATCGGTGAACGCGGTGCAAAGTAAAACGGCACATAATCGTGAACAGAGCCACCTGGCGGATCAAACACCGGCTTCGCTGCCCTCACCCCTTGGGCTCCCGTATGTGCAATATTTTGATAACCAATGCCTTGCTGCTCAGTCCGCTGCTTACATAACAATGCCCCTTGTTGAAAGATCGCCGCCAGATTATCAATGGCAGTGATATGGAATAGACGGACTGGGCGAGGCATGCGAGACATTAGGTTAACCTATTGCCTGTTCGGCCATTGCATCGGCCAAATGCAATTGAGTAGTTTGTGATTCTTTGATTCGAGCTTTTAGGTTTTCACAAAGCAACATTAGCTGGTCGACTTCTTCAACAATACGTTTTTGCTCTTTGATAGGAGGTACGGGCGTTAAAGTTTGCCTTATCAAACCCACATTTAATGTTGGCTGCGCTACAGTCCTAGTATCACCTAAAAAACCAACCTGCATGAATTCACTCTTAAGTAAGAAAAGTAGGTAACTTTTACTAAGATTTTTATTTGGCATCACTCTACATAGCGCACGAGCTATATTGGCACCGATCCAAGAATCAGGCACAACACCTAGTTTACCTATACTTCCTACAACCGCCATCAGCAACTCCCCACCTACGAGTCTCGTCCTAGCATACTGTTCGTCAATTTCCGAAGTAATACTCTTATCTGGTAGGACTGGAGGGTTATCTATATCAATATCCCCAATTCGAACAAAAGGCACGCCATTCTCAATATCTGGCCCTGGAACCAAAACTCCATATGATATGGGATATCTCTGATCTATCATTTGATCGAACCTACACCACTCCCACCCCTCCGGTAGTTCAAACGGCTTTTCTTCCTCCCCAATCGGCGGCAGTACCTTTTGCTTTTTAATCTTCTTATCTTTAATCAAACGCTCTTTCTCAGCCGCTATTTTCTTTAGCAGCACACTAGCTGGTTCGTCATTAGGGTCTTGTGGTACGAGCTTACCCATCACTGCGAGTTGCAGAATGGTTTGCTTCAGTTGGTCGATACTGTGTTCTGTGGTGAATAGGGTATCGAAGTGTTCGGCGATTCTAGCCCAGGCTTGGTTGAATTCGCCCTTTTCACCTGCGTTGGTGAGTGCGGCTAGTAGGGTTTCTACTAGGGCTTGGTGGGCGCTGATGCTGTTTTCTTGTTGTTGTTCTAGTTGGTCGCATAAGGCCATGAGCTCGTCGACTTTGGCGACAATCCTAGGTTGCTCAACCTCAGGAATAACAGGTATGAGTGCAAGTCGCGCTTTATCTGTTCCCATTCGAGGCAAATTCATTCCATGAGTAGAATTATTCGCATATAGTTTAAAATAGGGAGACTTCATTACCAACCTAAGAAAACCAGGGGTCACGCCGTAATACGCTCTCAGGGGGATCATTTCTGTAGTACAAACGCCTGCCTCATCAGCAATAAGTACTTTATCGAGATATGGACGGAGCTTTCCGTATATTACATCACCCTTACTAAACTTATTTTTAGAACTCTTAAACTGTCGCTCTTTAAACCTAACCTTTTTTAAAAGTTTTGATGTTTCCTTTTCAACATCCTCTAGCTCCAAGACCCACGTTGATAGCTCTGTATTTTTTGCTTCAGCTTTGTCCGACGAGCCATAATTTGTAATATTCCCAAGCCTTTCCCATTCCCATCCCGAGGGCAATAAAATGGGTATTTCTTCTTCGGTAATTTCGGGGAGCCTCTTGGGTCTTTTAATTACCCCATCTTCAATTAACTTATTTTTTTGAGCTTCCATTTTTTCTAACAGTATAGACGCGGGCTCATCATTAATATTTTGAGGCACTAACAACCCTCTAACTGCCAACTCCAAAATCAACTCACGCAGCTTTTTAACCCCGTACAACTCAATCTTTTTGCTACTTCCACGCCCCTGAGAGCCACGCTTTTTAACCGCCGAGCCCCAAACATCCAAATTTTCAGTAATCAGTTGTTCTACATCAGTCATTGGCTACTCTCAGGTGCAAGCATATTCATTATCAAACGAATTAGGGTTTCTTTTTGCGTGGGGGCTGATTCGGCCACTAGCAACGTCAGTGCGGCTAGTCCGGTGTCATTAATAATTGGCTGGCCTTGTTCGTTTATAAGATGATTATTTCTATGCAGAAAATCGACAAACAAAAACGCGCCACTGCGTTTATTGCCATCTGAAAAAGGGTGGTTTTTTACCACAAAATACAGCAAGTGAGCCGCTTTACTCTGAATAGTTGGGTAAGCGGGCTCTCCAAACACGGTTTGATCTAAGTTACCCAATAAGGCATCCAGCCCATCCCCTCTTGGTTTGGCAAACAGCTCGGTGGCTTCACCTCTTTCAATTAGGTTTTGTTTAAGCTGTGCCAGTGATTCACTGGCTTCTTTGTGTGTGGCTAACACCCCGCCACTGTTACCTTCTGGTTCGTCTAGCAATCCCTCATCGTAGCGCTGTAGCCATAGGAAGGTCTGTGTGTAACGGCTGACGATCTCTACCAAGCCTCGGCCTGTATCGAGTATTAAATCAGGGCTAGCAGCTGTTTTACGTATTAGCTGCAAGGCGGCTTCTAGCTCTTGTGCATTTTGTTCAAAGCGTTGCTGATTGAGCGTATAGCCTTGAGTTAAGTGCTCATTGAGTAGTTTGGTGGCCCATTGGCGAAATTGGACGCCTTGTTGTGATTTGACGCGATAACCGACCGATATGATGACATCTAGGCTGTAATTTTTGACGGGCTTATCTGAATTAGCAATGTGCATATTTTGCACATTGCTTTTTTCCTCTAATTCGCCCTCTTTAAAAACGTTGCCGATATGGCGCGTAATGACTGAGCGCTCACGACCAAACAACACCGCCATTTGGTCTTGTCGCAACCAAACCGTCTCTTTCTCTAACTGAACCTGAATCTCACCTTTGGCACTTTCAAATATTGCTATATCACTCATAAAACCATCCTTGTTTTAATGACTCAGCGCATCACTGAGGATATTTTTCAATTGATCTCGTAGCTTTTTGATATCGTCTTGCTGCTTTGCGTAGTCTGCCAGTAGCTCTTCTGGGTCGTGGCTAATGACTT
>CAJXZM010000294.1 GCA_913063125.1 uncultured Gammaproteobacteria bacterium
CCCGACGGTAGCAAGCCTAAGTGAGTTTCTCATTGCCGATATGTTTAAAGATGATATGCCGGCAGAAGAACCAAAAGTCGAAGTCGTTGCTGTTGAGGAAGAGGAAGAAGAATCCCTTGATGATTTAAGCGAAGAAGAGCTTGAGGCAATGCTAAATGATGAGCTTGGTGAAGAAACAGATGACGGTGATTTTTAAATAATAAGAGGCAAGTATTATGGCGAATAAAAATAATGAAGCCTGTAGTAATACTAAGGCCGACGTGGCAGAGAAAATAAAATCTGACCAAGTTCGGGAAAAAACATCGAGCCGAAAGCTGATTGAGAAATCGTTGTTGGAGATAAAAAAATTACGAAAAAAAGTTAAAGGCCTTGAAGAAAATCAACAGCAAGTTAGCCATGGTGCAATCGCTATTGTTGGTGTTGGTTGCCGGTTGCCGGGGAATATTCGCAATTTGAATGATCTTTGGAGCGTTCTAGAGAAAGGTCAAGATTGTGTTTCTTATGATGGGAATAACCGTTGGCCATGGCAGGATATTTTTGATGAGAATCAAGATGCCCCAGGAAAACTCTACACAAAGGCGATGGGGTTGTTGGACGACCCTATTGCATTTGATGCAGACTTTTTTGGCGTATCTCCTAGAGAAGCTAACGAGATTGACCCACAGCAGCGGTTGTTGTTGGAAGTTAGTTATCACGCCATGGAGAATGCAGGTTATTCGTTGCAGGCATTAAAAGGCAGCAAGACAGGGGTGTTTGTTGGGGTATCATCTCAAGACTATTCGCAATTGGGTAGTCGATTTGGGGCCCCGGAAGATATAACACCATGGCAGGGAACCGGTGTGTCACCTTCTGCTGCGGCAGGTCGGCTATCCTATTTGTATGACTTTAATGGGCCAAGTTTGGCAGTGGATACTGCTTGTTCGTCATCATTAGTTGCACTGCATTACGCTTGTCAGAGTTTACGTCAGGGGGAGTGTGATGCTGCTTTAGTGGGCGGGGTTAATATGATATTAAACCCTGGTACAAGTATCCTGTTCTCGAAAGCAAAAATGTTATCAGTAGATGGGCATTGTAAGACCTTTGACAAAGACGCCAACGGATATGTTCGTTCTGAAGGTTGTGCTGTTGTGATGGTCAAACGTTTACAGGATGCGATTAAGGATGGAGACTATGTTCATGGCGTGATACGTGGCACGGCAGTTAATCAAGACGGGCGCTCACAAGGGCTTACGGCACCCAATGAAATATCTCAACAAAAGGTAATCAATGCTGCTTTACGGCAAGCGCAATGCACCGCTGATGATGTGAGTTATGTAGAAGCACACGGAACAGGAACGCCATTGGGTGACCCTATTGAGGTAAATGCTCTGCAGGAAGTTTATGGGAAGCATAAATCACCAGGTCAACCGCTGCATATTGGATCTTGTAAAACAAATTTCGGGCATGCGGAAGCAGCTGCTGGAATGTTTGGTTTATTAAAATTAGTCGTGTCACTGAAGCACAAAAAAATACCCGCAAGTTTGCATTTCACTAATCCTAATCCCTACGTAAATTGGGCAAGTATGAATGTAAAGGTGGTGGATCAGTTGCAGGATTGGTCTGATGCGCCATTAAGAGCTGGATTAAGTGGATTTGGTTTTACCGGAACTAATGCTCATGTCATCATTGAATCTTATACTGTCAATGCTCTTGATGCTATCAGTACCGCAGACATTTCTGATGAAGAAAAACCATGGTCCCCAGCGATATTTCCGCTATCTGCAAAAAATGAAACTGCGTTAAAAGAAGCGGAAGCATTGTTGTCAAATTATTTGTCAAACTTATTGGTGGCAGGGAAGGACTTGGATTCGTCAGCTTCAAAGAAGCCATTGTTGTCAGCTATTTCACGTACTTTGTCGATTGGTCGAGAGCACTACCACCATCGTTCTATTTTTAGTGAAAGTAATAAAACGACTGTTTATGGTAAAAAGACTAAGCCAAAAATTGAGACAGTTTTTAGGTTTACTAATACTAAAGTGATTGATGAAAGCGCTATTAATACGTTATTAAAGACGGTGCCCATCTTTAATAATAATTGGAGCGACATTCAATCTATTGTTAGTAACCAGGATATTGAAACTAGCAAATCACTAGGCGAAGCATTTTCGGGTGCATTGATAAATTTTGGATACCAGTATTCGTTGACAAAAATGTTTATAGCCTGGGGGATAACCCCCAAAACACTAATTTCAGAGGGTGTGGCGAATAACAGATTTAACGGCCCAGGTAAATCATGTGGCAACGCTTGTGACAACAATGTAGGGCTGATTTGTGCATCTGAATTGTCCGCAGCTTGTGTGGCAGGTCTAATGACACTCGAGAACGCCATTGACACGTTATTCGACTTAGCCAAAGTAGCTCAAGATAGCAATTCCAGCGATTCAGTTATCAAAGATAGCGTTATTAACGAGAGTGTTGGCAAGAATATTGTTTCGCGTTGCAAAAGACCTAGGCTTCGATTTGTTACTCCATTGGCGATAGAAAATGGCGAGCCAATGTTATTTTCGAGTGATACCAATGTAATAACTCATTGGGTGGGTCAGTTAGTCGATATTGCAAAAGGCAGTGTTGATCATGTTGAGGCTATTGAGTTAGAAAAAACGGTGTCTTGGGATATTTCAATATCTCTGGACGATTTGGTCACAGTGAAGGAGTTTGAAAAATTAGAAGGTGTTCTTACAGAGCAAGAAGGTTCCCAAGATATTGAGCTTGATTGTTTGAAAAATATGGAATCTTTACTGATTGCTGTATATGCAGCTGGCGTTGATGTTGACTGGAATACGGTGTTTGTAGGTTCTACGTGTACTGAGACAGTACCGTTGCCCGGATATGCGTTTCAACGAAAGGACTACTGGAATGAAGCAATACCATTGCACCTTCTAAATGTGACACAAGATAGTCGTGTTGATTTAGACTCAAATGACGTAGTCCCCAATAACGTTGATGAAGCGTTAGAACAATGGGGTTATCAGTATACTCTTGAAAGAACAGAGTTATTAGTGAATGAAATGTCATTGCCTCAAAAGTGGCTAGTGATTTCAGATGAGGAACAAAATGCGAATGCTCTTTATTCCCAATTAGTATCACGAGGGCATCAAGCCACAGCTGCGGTTATCCTGGGGAATGATAATGGCTTTTCTTTACGGGATATATGGAATGATACAGAAACGGTAGCTGCTAAAAACTGTGAAGATGTCCAACATTGGTTGTTAAATAAAGCGAAGGGTGAACAGCTGAATGTTGTATTTTCTGTCGGGGGGAGAAGTAGTGTTGATGATTGGATGCGGTTTGAACAGCAATATACCGATATCACCAAATTCACCTTGTTTCTGGCACAAGCCTTAACAAATGTATCAAATATTAATTTATGGACAATAACGGCAAATGGATTAATTGATGGATTAAGTCAAGATGATAAGGTGAGTGCGCTTTCATTTTCTTGCACTTCGTCGTTGTTAACCGGGTTTAGTAAGGTCTTAGCTTTAGAGTTATCCGATGTGATGCAAGGGCATTTGGACTATCGGTCTAGTGATATCGAATTAGGACGTGTGATGGCTTCTGCATTGGTGGACGCGTTGATGTCGGATCTGCCTTTTGCAAATTTGCATTTTGATGGCAAGACGTGGAGTGCACCTGTGCTTCAAAAAGTACCGGCGGAAGTCGTTAGGCGGAAAGCTGTTGAACAAGGCATGGAAGCGTTACGCCAAGAGGCATTTTACCTGGTTGCAGGCGGAACCGGGTCGATTGGTTTAGCTGCGGCGCAACGATTAATTGATCATGGTGCAAAACATATTGTTTTGTTGAGCAGGTCGGGTATTGATGAACAGTCATCTGCTTACAATACTGTTAGGAAAATGAAATTATCCTGTGAAGTGTTAACACCGGTTATTGATATATGTAATCGTGACGCGTTACTTGGATACCTTGAGATGTTGCGAAAGGAATTTCCGATTGCCGGGGTTATTCATGCTGCAGGTACATTTGATATAACACCATTAGCATCTTTGACGTCAGCAGAGTGTTTTTCAGTAATGGATAGCAAAGTTATCGGTTTGCGTTGGTTGGATGAGCTAACAAGAGAAGATGAAATCGAGATGTTCGTCGGGTTTTCATCCATTGCCTCTGTATGGGGATCTGCTGGTAACTTTCATTACTCAGCGGCAAATTATGCGGTTGACAGCATTATTTATCATCGTCAAATTCGTGGGTTGCCGGGTGCGGTTATTAATTGGGGCCCTTGGGCTGATTCCAATATGGTAACCACAGAATCGGAAAAAGAAGCCAATAAACGAGGCCTATTTGCAATGGAGAAGGCTGCAGGGATACGTTGGCTGGATCAGTTCCTGTTAAGGCCAACTGCAGAACAAACGATTGTGGTAAAAGCTCAGTGGCAACGTTTGAAACCGCTCTTAGATCTAACAAAAATGGGAGGCATATTAAGTAAAATTGACCTAGATGATGACAATGAGGTGTTTGGCGGCGAAGACTTAGCGACAAACATGCAGGTTGAATTAAGTGCTATTGATCTTACTTTTAAGAAAGACTTAGAAACGCTGTCACAGGAGCAAGCGGAGGTAGCGTTATTAGAATATGTTAAACAGCAGTTAGCAACGGCCTTGGAGTCAGAAGTAGAAGATATTGATATTTTTCAACCACTGTTAAATTTAGGTATTGATTCATTAATGGCGGTAGAGTTTAAAAACCGAGTAACAAAAGTCACAGGCGTTGAAATTCCGCTCGTAAAACTAATGGAAGGCAGTAATTTATG
>CAJXZM010000295.1 GCA_913063125.1 uncultured Gammaproteobacteria bacterium
GATGGTGAACTAACGTTTAATTTTAGTTGTGATGATGGATTAACTGCCGTCGATACATTGGATTTAAGATGGCAGCGTGACGGTGTTCTCATGACGGCAACATGGCTTGATAAGGTTGCCGTGAAATCTTTGTTTTTAAGAAATGGCGATATTATTTCAATTGCTTTGGGGGAGCTTGCAGCGAGGAGTGCTAGCCTCCAGATTAAAGCCAAGCGCTATTTAGAACTAGGGATTAGTCATATTTTAACAGGCTTTGATCATTTGCTTTTTGTGTTTGGTATTATTCTGATTGTTCGATCTCCCGCACTACTTATTAAAACGATTACTGCGTTTACCGTGGCCCATAGCATAACTTTAGCACTCGATTTTTTGCAGATAGTACGATTATCTATAGAGCCAGTTGAGGCCTGTATTGCATTTTCTATTGTTGTTCTTGCGTATGAGATCATCAGAATAAATAAGGGAGAAGATAGTCTCACAGGGAGATATCCGTGGATTGTTGCAGGAGGATTTGGTTTGTTACATGGCTTAGGTTTTTCTGAAGCGCTTAGTTCCCTTGGAGTCCCTGCGTCAGACGTTCCGTTAGCACTGTTATTTTTTAATGTGGGTGTGGAATTAGGGCAGCTATTCTTTATAACGCTAATTGTCTTCTTTGCATATTCAGCAAAATATATTGTTGGGTATTGTGGTTATGCATTCGTGCATAAAAGTCAGTGGAGTAACCCATTAGCCTATGGGCTAGGGTTTGTTTCAATGTATTGGGCGATTGAGCGTAGCGTACTTATTTTCACTTAATTGTACAGGCCCAACGTGCCACAGTTGTGGTGCAATTTTTCCACCCTCAGCATGAACAGCATCAACAACTTTTTTCCAGCCTGCTAATGCTCGTTACTTGAGTGACCACAACGATGAGTTGTTATGTGAAGAACGCAGCTTTTTTGACTTCTTCTTTCTGAGCGGCAAATACCTGCTCATCTCTGCAAACCAGAATATGTGATGCATTTGCCCAACCAGTTGAATCTTGTGACTGTTCATGCCCTTGGCAAAGGCCAGTGGGTTATTCGCCGCTTTGGTGAGAAGCGAGTAACCATAAGAAGCAGAGCAAAATCGAATATGTAAATCTGAGGTCTCAATGGTTCCGATGGAGGAGGTGATGTTGCCGTCTTTAATAACAAAGTAACGACCTCGGTCATCATCGATTAATCCGAAGGATATGGAAAGCTCCTGCCCATCAATTTTACGTTGGAATTTGGCGTTGTTGTTGCTTAACCAGCGTAATCTAAGGTAGATCAATACCAAGAGGATTCTAAATCTCATACCGTTCACCTGTTTTTTGGGCCGCTTTAGTGTAAAACCTTGAATAAGAACGCCATGATATAGTGTAATATCCGTAATGAACTTGGCCATAGAGGCCGGGAAAGATTCGTTAGGGTCAGTATCTAAATTAATTGGCAGGTGACTGATTTAAATGCTTATTTAATCTAATTGAGGTCGTTACTTAGGTTACGTAGCAAACCTCATATTTAGCGTGAAAAGCATCATAATGACACAAAACCCTATATACCGATTGGGTTCAACCCTGCTTTGGGTTCTTTCGCGCTGCTTGTAGAGCAGATAGTAGTGCCAAAGGAATACCTATTGCCACAAACCCTACAATCAATATGTAGGTAATACCGATGTCTTTTGCGTTGTAGCCAAGCGCGTAGTTTTTGTAAAAGCTTGCAAGCTCAGCAATGAATACAGCGTAAACTCTCACCACTTCCCCCACAAGCCATTCGACAATACCGGACATCAAAGAGAGGAGGTGCAGATTGCTTAGAAATCCATGACAGTCAAACGAGAGATCCATATAAATTCCTTTATTATGCTTACTTAGGATTTCCCAAGAGGTTTGTTAGCTGTTGCGACATAGCGGTCATTGTCTTGGCCTTGATTGGAGATACTAATGATTGAAACTTAAGGTTTTCTTAAGAGATTGGAGAATATTCCATCATTTCATTTACTAGATCCCTGAAAGACCCGTATCTCCGAAAGTAACAGTTGTATAAATTGTTCACTTTTTTGTCGCTTTAAGGATAATTATTCTCAATTGATGGTTGTTATCATCGGGGGGAAAGTGATGAATGTAGTAAGTAGTGAAAAATTACGGAGTAAACCAAGTAAGAAAAATCTATTGGCCGTAGCAGTGGGTGTTGCGTTAAGTTGTCACGGCAACTAAATTTAAGCAGGCTTTTGCTATATGGCATCATTTTTATAATAAGCCATTAAATGTGGTTGCAGTGCAGGTTTTTGCAACATGGTTGTACCCAGAAGAATTTTTGAATGTTGATCCTGGAAATACCTTACAACAACTCTTTGATCAGTTCTTACTGATACCCTTGTCGGGAACCTATTGGGTTGGTTTAGATGGCGCGGAGAGCCCGCAGTGAATGCCTCGTTAGGATAAATATATTCAAGAAAATATTTTTGACTGGGTTTTTATTGATGTGAGTCATTAAAATTGTGGTTTTCATACAATACGGTGATCTAACGAAATGAATACACATGCACTATTATCTTTTGTTCAAAACAATTACGACTTTAGGCGGGCGGATTTGATACTGTCAGAGGAAAATCTTAAAAAATGTTGGAAACAATGGGTTACTGCCGAGTTGGTTCACTTATTTAACGGAGCGGAGCACGTAGACATTGTACAAACAGAGGTGCATTACCTGGATGCTGAAATAAAAGGTGATAATGATTCCGTAGGTGAGAAACCACTACAAAATTATCTACAGTATCATAGAAAAACCGGTGTTAATGTAGTAGTTGATAAGCGCTCAGCATCGCGTTGCGATTTTGGATTCAGATGGAAAGGTTCGGCTCAGATGTTCGAAATTCGTTGTGGAAGTAGTGTTCCATCAATCAACAAAAAAGAGTTGTTAAAATTTGAGGAAGACATTGAGCGTATTGATGCACTAAAATTGAAAAACCCCCAGCTCCGTATTACCAGCCTATTTGCTTTTTATGGGATTATTTCTAATAAAGATGCTGTGTTATTTAAAGCTATAGATAACGGTAGGCGATGTACTTTTGTATTGGATTCTAGCCTAGAAGGAAGCACTAGTATTGCACGATTGAGCCAAATGAAGCGGGCAGGGGAACCTCGACTGTGTCTTGCAGCCTATTCTGCATAATAAACTAAGATTAGGATAGCTTAGTAAATTCTCGTAAGGTACCAGTTGTAGGGCAGCATGAGAGTTTGCTAGGTGGATTTACGGAGAGGTTAGTTTTGTGAGTATTCGTGAGCGTTAACGACTAAAATCACTAAGAAAAATCTTTAAGTATCTTCGCGGATTTTGCACCCACATCGGCAAAGTTTTCCGTTCCTTTGACAAGCGCCTTTTGAGCTTCCTCGATTACCTGAACGTATTTTGGGTCTCCGGTGGCTAAAAGTTGGGCCAAGGCGACCCCTATGGCAGTGCTGGTAACGGTACTTAGATTTCGTAAATTATCTGCCGCATCTTGAACGGCTATTGCCGTGCTCTGTGCAACGGCTTGTTGGGCTTTTGCCAGGGATGCATTGTCAGACATAATGATAAAAAAACCTTGTATCGCTTAATGATGATTTTGGATGTTAACCTCCGCCCTTTGATAGGATGAGTGCGCAAGACGATGAGATGGACGCATTGGTAACTGTTTGCATGCTGTGCTGTATAGTAATGGCGTTTTGCATTAATAAACCAATCGTATCAGCCATACTGGCCTCGCTGAGTTGACTGATGATTTTGGTAACTTCCTTTATTTCTTGATCTGGCATAATCGTATTCCTGTTGTGCCACGTTGTGAAAGTGACATTTATAAGGCTCATTCGTAAAAGACCGCTAACGATCGACGATATTGGTCAGATGACAGACTAGTGTAGGGTCTGTCATCTGCCTCTATATTTACGAATCCTTTTCAATGACTCCTTCTGCAGCTCGTCCGAGTACAGCGCTACCTATCGCACCAAGCGCATTAACACCTTGTACTGTTGCGGCTTGCATTGTTATACCTGCTTGTTGTTGAGAGGCCGCAGAGTTTAAGCTGGAATTGGACAGAGCCAGCCCCATGGAGGTATACAAGTTACCCATAGCCATAGCGGGAGCATCAGCTAACACCTTAGTGTTGACCTGCGTAATAGAGTCTGTGATTTTTTCATTTACTGTAAGTTTTGCCATTATGGTTTTCCTTTTTTCGTTAGTGTTTTAATAATAAATTTACTGCTTAAGAAGTACTCCGTTGAATTTTTCCTAACTGTTCATTGATATCTTTTAAGGCAGTATCAAGTACATCACAAATTGATTTCATAGTTTCTGATACTTGCTCATCAAGGTCTTTGTTGCTGTTAAGGGTGTTGAATTCTTCTATATCTTTCATGTTCTTTTCAATAAGAAGACTTACTTCTTGGTTTTGTTCTTTTGTTGTTTCATTCACCTGTGATAGGTGGCTATCAACATGGGCGACAATCTCTTCACTTGAACTCATTTTTTCTCCCTTCAGTTTAATATTTGTATTATGAGATGTTCTTAGGGTTGCGTTTCATGGCATGGACGATTTTTTGCCAGATTCCTTTTTTTTGAGGCGAAAGGCTCTTGATATCTTTGGCGTCACTACCTTGTTGATCGTTATTGCTGGAATTGGCAGCATCATCCGTTTTTTCTTCAGTAATATCGTCAGATACCTTATCGACATTTTTTTGTGCAGACTTGATTTTAGCTGGAACAGGAGCCTGTAATAGGCGAGCACACGCATTGGTAATGGATGCTGATGCAGTCATTT
>CAJXZM010000296.1 GCA_913063125.1 uncultured Gammaproteobacteria bacterium
TTCACAAAATCAGGAAGAGACTCTTCATAGGTAGAACTAGAATGCCGACCTTGATAAACCATATCCTGCCATTGCTTAACCATGCCTAATGCTTGATTATTAAGACAAATAATCTTAACCGGCAAACGATACTGCAAGCAGGTAGATAACTCCTGTATACACATCTGGATACTACCCTCACCTGTCACCGTCACAACCGGCATATCAGGCCTTCCTATCAAACAACCCATCGCGGCAGGCAACCCAAAGCCCATCGTCCCAAGTCCACCAGAAGTAATCCATTGCCTAGGTTTATCGAACTTATAATATTGTGCGGCAAACATCTGGTGCTGCCCAACATCAGTACAAATAATCGCATCACCCTGAGTCGTTTTATATAAACTCTCAATAACCTGTTGAGGCTTCAATAATTCATTATCATTTAAATCAAAACGTAACCCATGAAAAGCACGCCATGTATCGATTTGTTTCCACCACGCAGCCTGAGCATCGACATCAGCACGAAGGTCTGTTTTCTTAACCTGCTCCAGCATTTCTTTCAATACAAGATCGACGGCCCCTACGATTGGAATATCGACAGCTATATTTTTTGATATTGACGCCGGATCTATATCAATATGAATGATTTTGGCATCGCTACAGAACTTCTTTACATTATTGGTAACACGATCATCAAAGCGCGCACCGACAGCCAAAACAACATCAGCATGATGCATAACCATATTTGCTTCATAGGTGCCATGCATACCTAACATGCCAATATGTTGTTTATCCGTACCTGGGTAACAACCCAACCCCATCAGAGTATTTGTACACGGTGCGCCGAGTTCACGAACAACACTTGTCAGCAATTCCGAACCATTACCTTGAACAACACCACCACCAGCATAGATAACTGGACGCTTTGCAGCGATAAGCATCTCTACCGCTTTTTTAATTTGCCCAGAATGACCTCTGGTCACAACGCTATATGAGCGCATTTTGACTTTTGCTGGATACTGATACTCAAAGGTTTCTGTCGGAGCAGTCATATCCTTCGGGATATCAATCAACACTGGGCCAGGTCGCCCTGTTGTCGCAATATAAAACGCTTTCTTTACTGTCTCTGGAATGTCTTCAGCCCGCTTAATCATAAAACTATGCTTTACGATAGGCCGGGTAACTCCCAAAATGTCCGTCTCTTGAAAAGCATCGTCGCCAATCCAATCCGACTGAACTTGTCCCGTGATCACAATCATCGGAATAGAGTCCATATACGCAGTCGCTATTCCAGTAACCGTATTGGTGGCTCCCGGACCAGACGTCGCCAAACAAACACCTGGGCGGCCCGTTGCACGAGAATACCCGTCAGCCATGTGTGATGCTGCTTGCTCGTGCCTTACTAGCACATGAGCAATGTCGCTTTGCTGAAACAACGCGTCGTAAATATGAAGTACGGCTCCACCAGGGTAGCCAAATATGGTATCAACTCCTTCGTCTTTTAAAGAGCGAATGAGCATTTCTGCACCTGACAATAATTCCACTTTTCTTTCGCCTCAGTTAAACCTGAACAACCCGCAACGCAACACGCTTCGAGAGGGGTTTAACAATTCAATCAATTAATTAATTTGACGTTTACCGAAACCATAATAGCTGTAGATCACTACAAAGCATGGTCGAAAACGCATTGCTAGCATGTTTTTAGGGCACAGCAGCCCATTTGTGGGTTTGAAGCTAGCAGTGGCGGAAAAAGCGAGGTTTGGGGCAGTTTCCACCTCACATGCCTTTAAGCATATGATTGATCAAGACAGAAAAATCATAAGGAGGCCTTACCCCCAAATATAAATGTATTCTGACTCTAGCGTTGGAACCCATCAGGTTGTCTAACAGGCTATCAACACCCACCACAGTGTGCCGTGTATCTTGCCAGAAACTGCTATGATGTCAACTGGAAACACCTTTTCCCTACTATATCCAGGGGGTTAGCGCAAGTTCTTATGGTTTTACAGGGAGCTTTGTCTCGTTATGTCACAGTATTCCATTACAGG
The DNA here is from genome assembly GCA_913063125.1 of uncultured Gammaproteobacteria bacterium. Taxonomy (GTDB): domain Bacteria; phylum Pseudomonadota; class Gammaproteobacteria; order Pseudomonadales; family Ketobacteraceae; genus 42-54-T18. The sequence goes on from CAJXZM010000296.1 coordinate 2,028, forward strand.
GGTACGATTTAGCGTAACAAGACGTTATATTCTACACTTGTATAAATTCACCACTTCTTGCTGAAGGAATTAACCTGTGAAAAAAACGAACATTCAAACCATTTTGACGACTGCGTTGCTTTTTTTAACACTGCTATTCACAAGTGCTATTCAAGCAAAGGGCTATTATAAGTGGATAGACGAGCGCGGGGTCACTCATTATGGATCTCAACCTCCTGTTGCTTATATTGACAGTGCAGTAAAAATTAACGTCAGCTCATCCACCCCCAGCGGCAAGGCTACAGCACAATCAAAAATCGATGCAAGAAAGAAGAAGCAAGAGGAAAAGGTTCCCGTTGAAAAAAACAACTCAGTAGAGCAGCAGTCTCAAAAAGAACAGAATGAAAACAACCAAAAAAACTGTGAGATCTACCGTAAAAACGTTGCTCTTATTGGCCAAAACAACAGAATCAGAGAGAAAAACTCTGAAGGGGTTGTTGTTATGCTTTCAGAAGAAGAAAGACAAAGCCGCTTGAAAAAAGCAAAAGACTTTATCACAGAGTTCTGCAAATAATGCTAAATAAGTATGAAGTTAACCAAGAGTGTAGTCGCCTAAATTGCACTCTTGGTTAACTGTGGAATGGCGTTATTTACAGAACTGAATAACGCCTCCCTCCAGAACACCCTTTATCGTATCACCTGGCAAGTACTTCCCTGACAAAATGAGCTCAGCCAGAGGATTTTCAATTTGCCGTTGAATCGCCCGCTTTAAAGGCCTTGCGCCATATACTGGGTCAAAACCAACCTCTGCCAATTGAGACATTACACCATCCGTTATCTCAATGGACAAATCCCTCTCTGCCAAACGAGCATTTAAACTCTGCAATTGGATCGATGCGATTCCTTTAATCTGCCCTGCATCCAAGGAGTGAAACACAACAACTTCATCGATTCTATTCACAAACTCTGGTCGAAAATAACTCCCTACCTCAGCCATCACCGCATCACGCATATCATCATAGCCATTGTCCACCGAAGCCATTGTCTGAATAACACTTGACCCCAAATTAGATGTCATTACCAACACGGTATTTCTAAAATCGACCGTTCGACCCTGACCATCCGTTAACCGCCCATCATCTAATACCTGTAGCAATATATTAAAAACATCAGGATGCGCCTTTTCTACTTCGTCTAACAAAATCACTGAATAAGGTTTGCGACGAACAAGCTCTGTAAGATAACCTCCCTCTTCGTAGCCAACATAGCCCGGGGGGGCTCCTATTAATCGTGCTACGGAGTGTTTCTCCATAAATTCAGACATGTCAATTCGAACCATTGCATCTTCGGTATCAAATAAGAAAGATGCTAACGCTTTACACAGCTCAGTTTTGCCAACTCCTGTTGGTCCAAGGAACAAAAACGATCCATTTGGTCTGTTAGGATCAGATAGCCCCGCTCTAGACCGCCGTACAGCGTTAGAAACCGCCACGACAGCTTCACTTTGGCCAATAACTCGCTCGTGCAATGAGGCCTCCATCCTTAACAGTTTATCTTTCTCTCCTTCTAGCATTTTTGATACGGGTATGCCTGTCCATTTAGAAACAACTTCAGCAATTTCCTCTTCGGTGACTTTGTTTCGCAGCAATTTCATTTCCATCATTTCTGCTTGCGCAGCCATGTCTAGCTGCTTTTCTAAATCAGGTATTCGCCCGTACTGAAGCTCGGACATTTTTGTCAAATCTCCTTCACGTCTTGCAACATCCATGTCCAAACGGGCCCTTTCTAACTCTTCCTTTATTTTTTGACTGCCATGTAACGCAGCTTTTTCCGATGACCAAACCTCGTCTAGATCTGAATACTGACGCTCGAGTACGCTTACCTCCGTTTGTAAGTTATCCAAACGTTTCTTTGAAGCCTCATCGCTTTCCTTCTTTAAGGCTTCTTGCTCTATCTTTAATTGAATAAGGCGACGCTCTAACCGGTCCATCTCCTCCGGTTTTGAATCCATTTCCATACGGATACGGCTAGCGGCTTCGTCAATCAAGTCAATTGCCTTATCTGGAAGCTGCCTATCGGGAATATAACGATGAGATAATTTTGCTGCTTCAACTATTGCTGGATCGGTTATGTCCACCGCGTGGTGTAATTCATACCGCTCCTTCAAACCACGAAGTATTGCAATGGTATCCTCAACCGTCGGTTCATCCACCTGTACTTTTTGGAAGCGCCTCTCTAGTGCTGCGTCTTTTTCAATATACTTGCGATACTCATCTAACGTTGTTGCACCAACGCAATGCAGCTCACCCCTTGCCAATGCAGGTTTCAACATATTTCCAGCATCCATCGCACCATCTGCTTTTCCTGCACCAACCATTGTGTGCAATTCATCGATAAACAGAATAATACTGCCTTCTTGTTTGGATAATTCATTAAGTACCGCTTTTAGACGCTCTTCAAATTCACCTCTAAATTTTGCACCCGCTACCAAGGAGCCCATATCCAAGGACAATACTTTTTTATTTTTCAGTCCTTCTGGAACCTCGCCATTAATAATCCGTTGCGCCAAACCTTCAACAATCGCCGTTTTACCAACACCAGGCTCACCGATTAACACCGGATTGTTCTTAGTTCTACGCTGTAATACTTGTATTGTTCGACGTATCTCATCATCACGACCAATAACAGGGTCTAACTTACCGTCACTCGCCAGTGCCGTTAAATCAACCGT
>CAJXZM010000297.1 GCA_913063125.1 uncultured Gammaproteobacteria bacterium
GAAGACTCGTGATGCTTAGGAAGAATAAGTGATCACTTTCAATCGCAGAGAGCGATCATTTTTAGCGGAATACGCATGTGTGGTATGGACGGAAAGTTGAATGATGTTAATCCTGCATATGCAGCGATTATTGGTCGAAGTGTTGAAGAAACCAAAAGGATGTCTTACTGGGATATTACACCAGAGGAGTTTTCAAACTATGAGGATGAGAAGTTAGAAAATTTGGATCGTAATGGATTTTATGGGCCGTATGAGAAGGAATATTTTCATAAAGATGGTCGACGTATACCCGTTTCGCTTCGGGGAAAGGTGGTTTGTTTGGATGGGGTGGAATATATACTTTCTAGCGTTGAAGATATTAGTGATAAAAAAGAATGTTACGAATCGCTTAAAAGAGCAATTAAAGATGCAACAGATGCCAATCTTGCTAAATCAGCGTTTTTATCGTCAATGAGTCATGAATTACGAACGCCGCTAAATGCCATTATTGGATTTTCTCAGCTGTTAGAAATGGGTGGGGATAAATTATCTAAGGATCAGCTCGTTTCTGTGAATGAAATACAGCGTGGCGGAAAGCACTTGTTAGCGTTGATTAATGAAATACTTGATTTATCAAAAATTGAATCGGGTAAAGTATCTGTCAATATGCAAAGTATCAGTTTGACCAGAATTATCGAGGAGTGCTTGCGATTAACGTCATCTCAGGCTGAAGATAATAATGTGGCTATTGTCGTTGCAAAAAATACTGATTTCACGATGAACTGTGATCCCCTTCGGCTTAAACAAATCGTATTAAATTATTTGTCCAATGCTATAAAATACAATACCCAATCGGGTACGGTCTCTATTACATTTAAAGAAATAACGCATGATATTACCGGGAAAAAATATCTTCGTATTATTGTGTCGGATACAGGAAACGGGTTAAGTGAAAAACAAATGGCATCATTGTTTACTCCCTTTGAACGCGTGGGTGCAGAAAAGGGGACAGTGCAAGGTACAGGAATAGGGCTTGCTATTAGTAAGAAATTGGCGACATTAATGGATGGAGGTGTCGGAGTAAGTAGCACTCTCGGTGAAGGAAGTGATTTTTGGGTTGATGTTTTATTGGCAGGTACTTTTATTCAGGAGAATATGCCTAAAGAGAACAAGGATAGCGTTAATATTCAAATCTCCACACCGTCAGTAATTGATCAAGCAGTCGGGGCTGCGAATGTGCTTTATATAGACGATAACGAAGGCAATATTCTTTTTATGAAACATGCGTTTAAGCTATACCGTGATAGCTACTCTTTGCAGGCTTGCTCTAACCCACATCAAGGGTTGGCGCTTGCTATTGAGAACCCTCCAGACCTCATTTTACTGGATATATCGATGCCGGGTATGGATGGGTTTGAAGTTCTTAAACACCTTGAAAAAGATAAAGCAACATGTGAAGTGCCCGTGATCGCTGTCAGTGCCAATGCAATGGACGTTGATATTGAAAAAGGGATGTCAGCCGGTTTTAACGGCTACCTTTGTAAACCATTTAATTTCAGTACTCTGATGAATAAGATAGATGACACTTTGAACAATTAATCAAAAACCACTGTCCGATTCCCGTAAACAAACACTTTCTCGTTCGTTACCTGTTGTACCGCGTGATACAGCACTGACTCTTCTACCTGGCGTCCAGCTTGCGCCATTTGATCTGCCGTATATCGATGATCCACATGGGTAACATCTTGGGTAATGATAGGGCCTTCATCCAGGTCATTGCTAACGAAATGCGCGGTAGCACCAATGATTTTAACCCCGCGTGCATACGCTTGATGGTAGGGTTTTGCACCGATAAATGCGGGTAAAAAAGAATGGTGAATATTGATGATGCGATTACTGTACTGCTCCACAAAGGAGGGGGTAAGAATGCGCATATACTTTGCCAGAATGACATAATCTGGATTGTAACCGCTAATGATATCCTGAATGTCTTTTTCTTGCTCTTCTCGGCTTAACCCGTTGTGGCTAATGCAGTGAAATGGCACGTTAAACTTTTGAGTAAGTTCCTCCAAATCATTGTGATTACCAATCACACCAACGATGTCGGCATTTAATGACCCATACTGACTTTTCATCAGTAGCTCACCTAAGCAGTGAGGTTCTTTAGTCACCATTAATACCAAACGCTTTCTCGTAGCGGTGCTTAAACGATGAGCGGTATTGGAAGGGAGTGCTTGGGTGAGTGCCTCCAATAACGTAGTATCGTCGAAAACGCCCTCAAGCTCCGTGCGCATAAAAAACTGATGGTGCTCACGATCAACAAATTCATCATTTTTGATGATGTTTAAGCCATGTTTAAAGCAAATGTGGGTGACCTGTGCGATTAAGCCCGCATGATCTTGGCTTTGGGTCAGTAGAATTTTTCGTTCAGTTTTCATGGAGTGTATTGATGGGCCGATTAACAAGAGGGTTAGCAGTGTGCCTGAATCAACTTAGGATGTGAACCGTCACCAAACCATCTTAGAACAAAACCCGCGTAGGGCAGAAACTATCTTAGGATAATTAGTAAGGCTATTGCTAGTATCCATAGTAAACATCAAGTATTATGATAACTATAAAGTGGTACGTTCGTTCCATCGTGGGAGAAGGTAGTGGCAACAGTATATGACTTTGTAATTATAGGATCTGGGGCATCAGGCAGTGTGTTGGCACATTACCTGTCAGAGGCAGGAGCCAAGTGCTTGTTATTGGAAGCCGGTAAGCAATGGGATAAGACCAACTACCCGCGTAATGAGCTGCATAGCAACTCTCGCCTGTTCTGGGGAGGCGGTATGGATGCAACCACCAATGCCAACCTGTTATTTCTTCGGGGTAAGTTGCTTGGTGGTGGAACGGTGGTTAACCAAGCGTTACTTGACCGATTTGATGACCTGGCTCTTGATGAATGGCGAGATATCTCCGGTGTTGATGCCTATAGTGTTGAGAACATGGAGCGCCACTATGATGCGGTAGAAGAACACCTGCAGATCCACACCATAGAGCGGGAAGAGTGGAACCGAAACGCCGAACTCTACGCTGAAGGTTTTGATAAGCTTGGCTATAAATGGGCCAAGTTACGTCGCGGGCAGCGTGATTGCCAAGTGGATAAAAATGACTGTATGGCCTGTTTAGGTGGCTGTCGTCGAGATTCCAAGCAAAGCATGCCCGTCACCTTTCTAAAAAAAGCCCAGGCCAATGGCCTAGAAATTAAAACCGAATTTGAAGTATCTGATATTTCCCACGGCCCTCATCAAGTTGCCGTTCATGGCCAGCGACACGGAGTCCATGAAACGGTTTATGGCAGAAAGTGCATTGTTGCCGCAGGTACACTCGGTACCAACAGGTTGTTATTGAAATCAGGTTATAAAGAGCGTTTGCCCGCATTGGGAGAGCGGTTCTTTGCCCACCCCCAGTGGATGAACCTAGCAATGTTTGATGAAGAAATTAATGCCCATAAAGGTGCATTACAAGCCATCAAATCCGATGAGCCAAGATTTCGAGAGCAAGGGTTTAAATTAGAAAATGTGTTTGTTGGCCCCATGGGTGCCACCATGTTAATTCCAGCCCACGGTGTTGAACTGCAAAACTATATGGAAAGGTATCGATACATGGCGAGTATGGAAGTGTGTATTCGTGACGTGGTGCCAGGCACAATTCGAGTCAATGGAAAAGGCCGATTACAGATTACCAAACCGTTAAACGGCGAAGATTTAAAGCGGGGTATGGCGGGTGTCAAAGTGGTGAAACAAATTTACGATACTCTCGGAGCACGTGAATTTATTACCTCCAACTTTAACTTTAGTTTGCATCAGATGGGTGGTTGCGCCATTGGTGAAAATGCAGATCGCTCCGTTGTGAATCATGACTACCAAGTACATGGGCATGAAAACCTGATTATTGCCGATGGATCAATATTCCCATCGGCACCGGGTATTAATCCATCACTGACCATCATGGCCAACAGCCACCGTGCCAGTGAAATAATACTAAAAAACCAATAAGAAGGAGAAGGCCTGTGGCTAACACAACAACAAATACCCTGGTTAATGCGCGCTCTGATTATTTTAATGCTATTCAGCTTGCAAGCTTACAGCGACTTGGAAATCTATACGCCCCCGGTAATGGGTGTTTACCCCGTTTCTCTGATACCGGCTGCATTGAATACATTGATGACGTTTTGGAATCGGTTGAACCGGATGATGTTCAATTACTAGGCGTTTTATTACTAGTGCTACGCATAACCCCGCTATTTATGATCAGTTGGCTTGTGTCAGCAATGGATAATCATCACCGTTATCCAGAATTTATAGCAGGATGGCTGCGTTTAATCAGTTTGGGTATGAAAGGTGTTATTATGAGCCTGTATTATTCTGGTCTCAAAGGCAGCGATAGCCAAGGCCAGGGAGTACATGATGCAATGGGGTATTCATTGCATTGTGAATCAGACTGATAAGGACGTGAGATGAGTTTACCGCTGTTCGATGTTTACCCTTCACTAGA
>CAJXZM010000298.1 GCA_913063125.1 uncultured Gammaproteobacteria bacterium
CTATCTTCGGCAGCCAGCCAAAACACCAACATATCCAGAACGACAGCCAAAGCCGTCGATTCTTGACCCTTTTAAAATCTTTGTGGCGACGCTAGGTTCTCTAAAACAGAACAACGAGACGACTGGCTTGATGGGATTGCAGAGGCATTGGATTATTTCGAAGGGGTTCCCAAAGAGATCCTGTTTGATAATGCAAAGTGTATCATGATACAGCGTGATGCTTACGGCAAAGGTAAGCATCAGTGGAATCCTGCACTGCTAGATCAGGCATTACATGCGATTTTTAAGCCCATGCTAGCCACATTGGTAATTGAAAACTACTGTACTCTATATGAACAACACGACGGTGACTTGGCTCTGTGCCTTTACTTGATGAATGCAGTAAATGAGGTCGCATTACCAATAAGTCTCCAGATTTAGCTGAACAGATATATTCTTCTGATTCGGCAACAACTCGATCTTGTTCATTTTTATTTAGAATGCCCAAGCTTTGACTCTTTGGAATTACTTTTAAGCAGCCATTGCTCTCATTTGCATCATCTAGATGGATACGGAAAGTTACCATTTCTTCCAAAACATCTAGCTTAGGCTGAACATGATGAATACCATCCTTTAATGTCCAAGGCCCCCAGCCATCAACCTCTTTCTTGTCACTAACTGAAATAGTCTTATCTTGATGCCAAGTAACAAGCCAGTTTTTATCCGGGGTTTTATCAAAGACAATCACTCGAACTACCTCAGGGTTTCCGGAGAGCCTTATCGATCGCCTTCCATTAGCGGACCTTTGGCGTGGTTGATCAGGATACGGGAGCTGTTGTCATCCAAATTTATATTGCCGCCATTAGAATATTTTGATCTAGCACTCTGACATGTCCGAAGCTGACACTAAGGATTGAAGGCCGTACTGGCACTTCTCCACAGGAGCGGACATGAAGGAAAGCAGGAATTCTAAATGTCTGCTTTGGGCATGATACTAGGTAAAAACACAATATGTCGCGCTAATAGCTGAATACTATCGAAACCCTATTCAGCAGAAACTCAGCGTTTTTCCGCTTCATTTTTCGCAGATCGCTTTTACTTCATCTGCTCGTTTATTATTTCGAAAAAACGAAAAATAGGTGTGACACGCATCATTTAAGCGCTCTGATTTGCTAGATAGCTCAGCCTGTTTAACATCGGTATACGAAAACTCTTCACGCATCTCATAGAGCCTATTAGATCTAGCGTAATCCTTTTCTTCACTGGGCGAATCTATTCGAATCTCACCAACATCCATACTCCAATTATCGCTTCTATCATTCTTAGTAAGCGTAAATCTACCCTTCCCTAGCTTTTTTAAAGTCGCTAAATCATCGTATAGATCGTCATAGTGATAAGGTAATTCAGTTATTCCCCTAACCCATGGAGCTGTATTTATTAACTTATATTTGAACTCCACAACCATTTTATCTTTATGATCAGCTGACTCAGCCATACTTGAGTCTATATTGACAATTTCAAAATCACCATAACAAATATCACCGTTCTTTATCACTAGAGTATCTGCCTTGTTTGTCAAAGAATACTCTCGCGCATCTAGTACGTTATCATAACCATCAGCTAGATAAGTCACCGTTTTCTTGGTTGCTGTAGAGCTAAAATAACGGTACTCCTCAAAATAATGTAAATAAGGCCGGTATTTATGATATCGATATCTGTTTTCTTCAATAACAAACGGCAAAGGGCCATATCCTTTGATGCATGCCCTATGAGCATCTAGAAGCTGTTCCACATGTGGCGTAGCAATGTTATCTGAGCAACCAAGCAAAAAGACATTTGTCGCTAAGAAAAGCTTAAGTAAATGATTCACCTAGAATCCTATTTCTTTGGAAGATGTAGAATAAAATCTGAGCTATCTATCTATATTGCTCCTTCATTGTATAAGAAGGATTGTATTAAAAATATCTGTCTAAATGCATGTGAAGCATAGTTAGAATAAAGCGCGTTTTCCTAAAAAACCCCGTTCTCTTGAAAGGTCCGCCACTCACGAGTCATGACAAAATAACACACTCCAGATCCATTTTCCTATATTTAGACCAAGTTCTGCTTTCGGACCAGGAAGCAGCGCTTGCTCTTACCGGCCGCACCCTCTACTTTGGACGAAGAAGACCACTTCCATCATCCATGTCGAATGTCTGCTTCGAGCAAGTCAGGGCGCCAGGTACAGTTTTTTCTAGAGACGGCTATATAAACACTGCAGACTATTCCGGCAACAGGCATTCTTTTTTCGACCAATTTATTAATATTTTAGCTGGGGCATTTGACGTCATTTTAACCTTTGCCTCGAACGTCCGGATTGGGCGAGTTCTTGTCGGTGATAGCGTAGCCATTCAGGATTCGCTCTGCACCGGTTTAGTTAGAGATACAGCGTCAGTTATCATTGCGACACGCAACCCGCTCTTGATTCTTGGAGTTTACCTTGACGAAGCAGGTCAAGCCCCCCATTGATCAGGGTTATGGTATTACGCCTTATCCTGAACGAATGTAACGACCTCAATCCGGTTTCCGTCTTTATCTATTATAAAGCAAGCATAATATGAAGCATTATATTCAGGCCTATAGCCTGGATCTCCACCGGATTTCGCCCCCAACTCCAAAGCCAAATTATAGAACTTATTAATCTCTTCTACACACTTAGCTCTGATACAAAGGTGATTGCCGCTATCAATGATATTCCCATCTTTTTCCGGTCGATGATTTAGCCAAAACTCAGGATAGCTTTTTCCAAACCCTACCGTTCCTGGTTTCTCGATGAGCTTCTTTAATCCTATTGCATTTAAAATAGGCTCATAAAATCCGGTAGCCTTTTCTATATCTTTTACGCCAATTGATACATGATCAATCATTATTAAATTATCCTATATTCCATTACGAGATCACAGTCGCTAGTTAAAAGGGCAATGCGTAATATGTGCATTAGTACCTAATTTTTATTAGAAATTTTTACCCGTATTTCAGATTTCTGAATCAACGTTTCATTTTCGTCATTTACGCATACTGATATTTTATAACTATCTCTATCAAACTCGATACTGGAGCAGTCGCAAGTGGCATATACGTCTCCTTGTGCCATTTTCACATACTCAATTTCTGCACCGAGGGGAATCCAGCGTTTATCATTTGGAATAGCGCTTTCCAAGCTTAATCCCATAACTAACTGGGATAAAGTAAACAATGCATTACTATCAATTACACCGAGGTGGTTATTAACCGCCTTTCGTTTCTTCATACTGATTGCGGCATACCCTTCTGACAACTCCTCTACGATAGGGTTAAGTTGGGAAACATACGGTGATCTTTTCTCTAATGCAATACTAAATATCTTTTTTCCACCAGGTAACCTAGACATTTTATTATACATTTCTACGTAGTTAGTCATTTCCAATCCTTAGATAACTGAAGACAAAATACTATTTTAACGCCGCAAATCACTTTTCCAGCGGTGTATTTTTCAAGTGTATTGCCCTTGTTACAAGGGCAATACTAGGTTTTGTTGCGCGATGCAATCCGATTTTTATCCTTGCAGTTTATCCTGAATAAACAGGGCAAACTATTCAATTACTGCCAATTCACTTAATTTTTTCTGTGCCAACCCAACAATGTCATCGTACTCTTCGGCCAAGTACTCTAGCATGCAATTTAGTGATTTAATCTGGCTATTTGAAAGCCAAGAAAAATTGTAGGCTGAGTAAGGATTATCGTAATCGATCCACGAACAAAGAACCTCTCATTACGATACGCAAATATCGACGTTCATTATGATAAGTAGATACTTTGCCGATCAGGCCACCCTTTACGTCTAATTGGCATCATATCCACAAGTTTAGGGCTGCCCATTATTGTTACCATTTAGCTTGTTACAAAACCCTACTTCTCATGAAAACAAGAAAAGACAATGGTCACACCATGATTTATTTCATCACAACGCATCCATATTATACCTTTGTAAATCGCGCACATATGTTTACTATATTTAAGATCGCTTTGATTTTGTTGATAGTATTTACACTGTCTAGTTGTATCGGTGAGAGCCTTTGTGAAGACTACAATGCACTACCCGTTTATGACATGGATGGCAACGGAGAAAACAATTATCGAATCCAAGTAATTGGAGATTCTATTCTAGCCTATCATAAAATTTCCTGTAAAAGTGTCGGCCACCGGCTGGGGTTGAATATCAATGGACGAGTGTTGATTCGCCCTGTAACGGGAGCAAAAATACGAGAGATAAGAAGTCAATATCGACCTTCAACACCAAGTACTGATTATGAGATTATTATTGTTGATGGAGGCCTTAATGATTTAATTGCTGATGAAAACCCCGGTGCACCAGAAGACATTGCATGTAACTGTAATGGTGATTTCAACCATGATGCCTGCATGCTAGAGATCGATGACATTACTCTTCAGATGAACGGTATTATTGATGATGTACAAGCAACCTCTTCAGCAATGGTTGCGTTACTTGCTTA
>CAJXZM010000299.1 GCA_913063125.1 uncultured Gammaproteobacteria bacterium
AACAGTGCTGTTCGATATAGATTAAAAAAGGCTTTTACTCGTCTATTGGGTAAAAGCCTTTTTTTGTCTGTAAAATGAGTATTACATATCAGAAACAGTAGCGAAAATATTGGGTCGCCTATTCTTCCAGGGTTGCGCTATTTCTAACTGCCGTGCGATATCAAGTAATGACGCATCTGCCCCCATGGCGCCAAAAAACTGCATGCCCAAAGGCAGGCCGTTTTGCCACGATGCGACTGGGACAGAAATTGCAGGAATACCCGTTAAGTTGGCAATAGGAGTCTGGGGGATATATTTTCTCATCAATTCAAACCAAGAATCTAAATTGAGATTGCTACTCGAGGTTAAGTCACTGCCAATTGGCGGTGTTATTTGGTTAACTGTTGGTGTGAGTAACAAGTCGTAATCTTGAAAGAAGGTTCCTAATTCTCGAGCGATATAGTTGATATAACTCCAAGCCTTAGCGTTTTGTTTTGTGGATATTTTTGATCCTGCTTTGTAGACTTTAAACGTGATGGATTCTAGGTTTTCTATGCTTGGATGACGACCCAGGAGATCAGCCCAAAAATCGATTTGTAGATACATGAAACAGTAAATAATGGTCTGAAAGTGTTGCCAATATTTCCCCTTTGCTAAAACTGATGGAGTGACTTCTTCTACGTTATGCCCTAACTCCACAAGAAGGCATGCAATACGTTCAACTTCTCTTCTTGCATGAGGGTCCATTGGGCTGGCCCCCCAATTGTCACAGCTAAAAGCAATACGATACTTTTTTGGTGCGCTATCTAATTGTTTGAGAAAAGAAGGGACAGGATGTATTCCCTTAAAGGTTGCTTCTCCCAGGTTATTGGTACTAACAATATCTAAGAAGGCGGCGGTATCTCTTACGGTTCGTGAATTACATAACTCAGATGTCAGTGGCGATGTTAATGCGTTAGCATTTGGCGCTTGGCTCACTAAACCACGAGAGGTTTTAAGCCCTATGTTGCCACACATGCTAGCAGGAACTCTAGATGAGCCGCCGCCATCATTGGTATGGGCGATTGGCACGGCACCTGCCGCAACAAGTGCAGCGGAACCTCCGCTTGATCCGCCTACGCTGCATTCAATATTCCATGGGTTTCTTGTTGCGCCGTTGACGGAAGTTTCGGTTGTCATCGAAGCGCCAAATTCAGAGCTAGTGGATCTACCCAATATTTGAAGACCTGAGGTTAGCATACGCTTTGATAATTCATCCGTTATGGGTGATTTCACTCCCTTAGTTAAGCGTGAGCAGCTTTCATGACCATATCCAGTGATAACGCTACCAAGATCCTTTTTGAAACAAGGTACACCTGAAAAAATGACGTTTAATGGCATTTTGTTATCAAGGATAGGGGTTTCAAAGGTTTCAACAGCCGCGTTCAATTTCTTATTTACAATAGAGGTTGCCGTGCTGGCAAGTTTAGCCAGTTCGCACGGGGTGACTATTTTGTCCCTAACCAAACGTCCAAGTTCAACGGCATCGTGTGTTACGTATTCTTCTAGTCTCATGATGTTTACCAAGCAGATACTATGAGTGATTTTTATTAACGCGTTGGATTTTAATCGCAACTAAAAAAAGCACCAGTCTGTGAGGCGGTTTGAATAAGTGTTATAATTTCTTGGTCAGGATAGAAAATCGTAAAAATACGACTATTTTCAAGTTTTTGTTGTGCTCTTGTGCGATTGTCTTTAATGTATAGGTAGCTTATTTTTGAACCCTCCTGTTTTTGATATCCAGTTTAGTTTTCCCCTTTTTTTATATCTAAAAAATCTATGGCCTAAGAAATATTTTTCAACTTTTTTGGATATTCTTGAAATTAATTTCTTCTTTATGGTTGTTTGATAACCGCTGTCGACGCGTTATCGGTGACATACTCAAAAAGTGTCGATGCATTTGATGCTTTAACGATCTTTGATGTGCTTTTTTACAGGTAAATTAGCATAACTATAATGATGTTTTACTTTCTCAAAAAAAAGCCCCGAAGTTATCACTCGGGGCTTTTTTTGAAATGCTATGCTTTGTATTTTATTGAATCAATAGGTAGACATGATGATGGTAGACTTCCAGTTATTGGCAGCAACTACCCGGCAGGCCAAGCCATTGAATTTTATCTTTTCTCGATCTAGTGCCTTTTTCAGTGCACCGATAGCCTTTTTAAGCCATCCTGAAGTAGTATAATGCGCGCCGCCAAGCAAGTTCACAACAAGCGTTTTCATATCGCTATTGCATTTGATTAAGCCTGCAATAGCCTGTTCAACTGCCTCAACAGTTTGTTCGTTAAAGTTGTTTTTGTAAGCACTCATTTGCGAGTCATATCCGTATATGATCTCGATAACATCCATGAGATCGTCCTTTTCCTCTGGTGATAATGACATTATTTAATTACTCCATTAAGTATGATCGTTTGAATGTCTTTTTCTGACATTTTTGTTGCGGTAATTTGGGCAATGATATTTGACTGACCATTATCGACAATGAATATCACGGTCTGTTTTTCACCGATGGCAATGTAACCTATGCCTTTTTCTGTTTCGAATTTGGATATTGTTTTTGGATTAATTTGCTCTTGAATAGTCGCTTTACCAGCTTTGATCGCCTGTTCAATAAATGGCGCGGGTTCGCTTCCTTTGGTCTTAATCCCTAAGAGGTATTGAGGCCAGTTACGCATATCAACGCCCTTAAACCCAACCTGATCATCTCTTATGGTGCTAAGAGAGAAATGCGAACCATTCCTGAAAATTACAACTACACCATCGACGGATGCAATTTTTGCTTCTGCAAGAGCAGTAACGGGGATTTTTATCGCTCCAACACTACCCGCTCGAATCTCGACGGACTCATTAATGTCTGTCTTGGCGAACTTGTAATCAATTATTGAATTAGCAAAAGATATCTGCGTGATAGCAAAACAGGTTATTGCCATTATCATGCGAAATAGTGAATGTTTCATGCTTTGGACTCCTTTCAAAAGCACGTCATGCCACAATGACTGAGGTGCCTTTCATGTAGTATAAATAAGGGGGATCGGGCATATCTTACAGGTGAGTATGCCTGAATTGAAGGGTGATTTAATGCTCAATTATTTGTGTCAAATGCAACAATGTGCGCAAAAAACTGCACACCAACATGATTATGTTGCATAAAAAATAGCAATGAGAAAGGGGCAGTCACCAAAAATAGGAGAGTCCATTTCAGTAACTGACGGACTCTACTTTTGAAACGCCTTCTGCTTTGTCCCTGTATTGTTTGCAATTAGAGTTTTATCTATCTATACCTTTTATGGTAAGTGGATTTTAAGACGGATAGATAACTCGATCTTATCGGGTAATGGAGGAAAGGATGGCTGCTAATAAGGCCGGTGGTGGTGATGGTGCATACCAGGATTATGTCGATAATATCCAGGCGCTTAGTAATATTTTGGAAGGGCGGCCAGAGCGTAGATATGCCACTCACAAACATGTTGAAGTTCGGCGGTGTTTAGCGCGTAACGGTCATTATCTTAAGGAATTGAGTAAGGATCCTGATGAAAGTGTACGCAAAATCGTGAAGAGTAGACTAAGCCGTTCGGTGTAAAGGGTATTTTTTATAGCATTGTATCCGCATGTCCGGTCAGGCTTATTGTTATACTGGTGGCCTGACAATTTATTCGAGATATTTTGATATGCCCTACAAACTTAATGAAAAACAGTTTACCTCTATCAGCAAGCTATCAGAAACAGAGCGGTATGATTATTTTATGCGCACTGTTGTGAAATGGGAGGAAATCTGGAGCTTACATAGCCCCGAAGGCTGGGTGGAGCTATCTGTTGATGAGGGACAGGCATGTATACCTATTTGGCCACACCCTGATTTTGCGACCGCTTGGGCCGTGTCGGAGTGGGCTGACTGTAAACCGAAAGCAATAAAGCTGGATGTATGGTTGGAGCGATGGACGGCAGGTCTGGAAGGTGATGATACGGTATTGGCTATATTTCCGGTCAATGAGGGGGAGGGTGTCGTACTGAGCCCAGTCGAGCTAGAAGCTGCATTGTTAGCGGAATGTGGAGAGTAAAAGAGTTATAAGCTGGAAGAATAAAATAAAGCTCCTACACAAAAACTGTCTCTTAACGGTCATTTTTGTTAGTCTTGCCATCCTTATTGATGTTCCT
>CAJXZM010000300.1 GCA_913063125.1 uncultured Gammaproteobacteria bacterium
ATTAAGCAATTAGAAGGGGTCATTGGTCAAGGCAAGCTGTGTGAGGGTTTTGGAATGACTGAAACCTGTGGGGTTTCGGTCATTAACCCTCCTGGTAAAGCAAAAATTGGAAGTGTAGGCCTGCCGCTACCCGGTGTTGAGGTAAGAATTGTTGATGTGGATACGGGTATTCATGAGCTTGTCGCGGGTGAGCCTGGAGAAATCATTATACAGGGTGAACAGGCCATGACGGGTTATCTTAATAGTCCAGAAGCCAGTGCTAAAACATTGCGTAAATTTGAAGGCAGATCCTGGGTATATACCGGTGATATTGGCGTCATGGATGACGATGGGTACTTGAGTATCTGTGATCGAGCGAAAGACATGTTAATCGTCGGTGGTTACAAAGTATTTTCTGTGGAAGTAGAAAGCAAACTTGCAGAGTTAGAAGCCATAGAGTTGTGTGCCGTAATAGGGAGCCCTGATACCAAACGCCCGGGTAACGAGATTGTTAATCTTTTTGTGCAGTTGAAAGCATTGTATCGGAGTGATGATGAATCATCGATACGTAAAGAAATATTAGATTTTTGTCGTCAGCATATGTCGGCCTATAAAGTGCTAAAAATTGTGCACTTTCATGATGCGCTACCGCTTACTGCGGTGGGTAAGCTTGATAAAAAAGCATTGCGCCCATTAGTGCAAGATATTCACTAGATAGTCACTAGATAGTGATTTTGCAGATAGTGATTCTGTATTTTTCATAAGAAATTATCGAGAGAGAAAGCTATGTATAACAGTTATTTTAATGAAACTCATGAAGAGGCTCGCCGACATATACGTCGTTTTGTTGATCAGCAGATAAAACCCAATGTTGATGAGTGGGAGGAGTCAGGCAGCTTTCCCCGTGAAATTTATCAGTTGGCAGGTGAGGCTGGGATTCTTGGAATTGGCTATCCCGAAGCGTTAGGTGGAACATCTGAGAATGATGTTTTTATGAAGTTTGTTGCAGCTGAAGAATTAATGCGAGCGGGTTCTGGCGGACTTTTTTCAGGGTTGTGTTCGAATGATATTGCTTTGCCCCCCATCGTGAAGTGGGGAAGTGATGAGATAAAGCAACGTGTAGTACCCGATGTGTTGAGTGGTAATAAAATTGCTGCATTAGCAATAACGGAACCGGGCGCAGGTTCGGATGTAGCAAACATTCAAACCCGGGCAGTAGATTGTGGGGATCATTACAAGGTAACAGGGTCAAAAGTGTTTATAACCTCCGGTATTCGGGCTGACTATTATACTGTAGCGGTACGTACAGGTGGTGATGGTTTTGGTGGTATCAGTTTATTGTTGATGGAAAAAGGCATGCCAGGGTTTACGACTGGCAAGCCGTTAAAAAAGATGGGCTGGTGGTGTAGTGATACCGCAGAGTTGTTTTTTGATGAAGTGGTTGTTCCAAAAGAAAACTTAATTGGTCAGGAAAACTGTGGCTTTCTAATTATTATGACCAATTTCCAGGCTGAGCGTTTAGGTGTATGTAGTTACGCCAATGGTCTGTCACAACTAGCATTAGAAGAGTCGTTACGTTACGTCAAGGAGCGGAAGGCTTTCGGTAAACCTCTTGCAAAGATGCAGGCTATTCGTCATAAACTTGCTGAAATGGCAACACGATTCGAAGCAAGTCGAGAATTTACATACCGTATTGCATCTCGCATTGAAGCGGGGATTCCCTCGATAAAAGAAGTATCGATGGCCAAAAACTTGGCAACGAAAACCTCGGATTTTGTCACGCATGAAGCTGTACAGGTTTTTGGTGGCATGGGTTTTATGCGGGAGTCTTTGGTAGAGCGTCTCTATCGTGATAATCGTATTGCCTCCATTGGTGGTGGTACTTACGAAATAATGAATGAAATTATTGCGAAGCAGTTAGATCTTTAGAGATCATATTTTGAAGCCTCATTGGCGAACTATCCATAGGACCAAGTGTATGACTAATATCGTTCCACGGCGCTTTATAAAGAATCAAATACGGGGATTTACGAGTATGCTTCTTGTTGGAGTGCGTTCGCTGATACCGCTCTTCCGGCCTAATAGCGTACCGTCTAACCCCGTTACAAAATCAAGTACCTTGCCAGCTGCTGCTGCGGATCTCGTTGATCACTATGCTGAATGGTGTGGTGCATCAGAGGGGCGGTATCTTAATAATTTACCTCCTCATTTTTGCAGCCACTGGGCTCTTCCAATGCTCGCATGGCTAGGTGGGCATGCCCCGTACAATGTTTTAGGATTATTGAATCAAGGTGTTCGGTTGAAAATTCATGCCCCGATGCCACGCAATAAACCGTTGCGTGTTTTTGGTGAGCTGATAGATGTTCATGATGACGGCAATCGTGCTCGTATACATTCTCGTGTAAGTGCGGGAGTAGATGGGCAAGAGAGATGTATCACAATTGACAGTTATTCCGTCGTGATGCATAGGAGAATAAAAGTAAAATCACAACGAAAAGATCAGAATGATCTGGATTTTAAAAACGTGGGCAGCTGGTCTGTAAACGAAAATGATGGCGTGAACTTTGCGTTGCTAACGGGAGATTTTAATCCGATTCATACGTTAAATGCAGTAGGCAGGCGGTCTCAATTTGGAGGGTGTATATTGCATGGTTTTGGGCAACTTGCCAGAACGTATGAAACGCTTGTTAACTCCGGACTGGATATAGAAGAAATTGATATACGTTGGATAAAACCCGTTGCATTACCTTCTAGTACCTTGAACGTTCAAGTGGCTCAGAATTTGAGTGATAAGACGCGTACACCGATTCGATTGGTTGGTCCAGGCGGTGTTGTACATCTTGTTGGCAGTATTATTACTAAGTAAGTATTAGGGGGGCTTATCATGACTGTTGTGAAAAATAATAGTAAACATGTTCCAGTAATCATTGATGGAATGCGGACACCGTTCTTAGATTCTGGAGGAGATTATTCTCAGTTAATGGCGTGTGACCTCGGAGCTTTCGCAATTGCTGGTCTTATTGAGCGCACAGGCATTAATGCAGAAAGTATTGGTATGGTGTCAATGGGTACGGTGTTGCATGAGGTCGAGACTTCAAATGTTGCACGTGAATGCATGTTACAAGCAGGAGTTCCAAGTAATACTCCTGCCTATACAGTATCAATGGCTGGCTTATCACCTAATATAGCCTTAGGTGGTATATGCGACATGATATCGCTTGGGCGTATAGATGTTGGTGTTGCTGGTGGAACAGAGACGTTTTCAGATGTGCCAATAAGGTTGTCTCAAACCTTGAGAAGGGCAGCGATGAAGTTGCGTCAAGACAGCTCCCTTAATAATATTTTACGACAAATGGGAACATTGCGCTTACGCGACATGCTTCCCGTTCCTCCATCAGGCACCGATTTTACTACACGAAAAACAATGGGGGCTTGTGCCGAAAACATGGTAAAGAAGTTTGATGTGAGCCGTGAAGATAGTGATTGTTTTACATTAAGAAGCCATCAGCTTGCTATTGAAGCATGGAACAATGGACTCTTTGATGAGAATATTGTTCCCGTAAAAATACCTAATACGAATACCGTTGTTTCACGCGACGATTCAATGCGTGAAGATATCAGTCTTGAGAAATTGCAGCGCCTTAATCCGATTTATGATAAAGAGAACGGAATAATTACTGCCGGCAGTTCATCACGTTTTACTGATGGCGCGGGGGCTGTATTGATTACGAATATGCAAACGGCGGAGCGTCAAGGTTTAACACCAAAAGCGTTGGTTGTTGATCATGTTTCAGTCGGAGTGACCGATTTATATTCAGAAATGTTACTGGGGCCGGCAATGGCGATTCCACCACTTCTGAAGAGAAATGGATTGAGCATGAATGATATTGATGTTTGGGAAGTGCACGAGGCTTTTGCCGCACAAATTATTGCAAATCAGAACTGTCTGGATTCTGAAAAATTATCAAAAAAATATCATGGGTTGGATAATGCTTTAGGAAAAATTCCCATTGAGAAATTAAATACCTGGGGCGGATCTTTGGCGCTGGGGAATCCTTTTGCAGCCACAGGAGTACGTTTGCTCACAACAGCGGTTAATCGATTACAAAAAGAACGTAAACGTTACGCAATAGTATCAAGTTGTGCGGGTGGAGGGCTAGGGAGTGC
>CAJXZM010000301.1 GCA_913063125.1 uncultured Gammaproteobacteria bacterium
AGAAGACTCGTGATGCTTAGGAAGAATAAGTGATCACTTTCAATCGCAGAGAGCGATCATTTTTAGCGGAATACGCACACGCGATAAAACTTTCATCTTCCATGAATCTTTTGGCACCAATCTCTGAAAGTAATTCATCATAGAATTTAGCACCTCGTTGTAAATCATTAGTACCTAACGTTACGTATCCGATCATTTTTTAAAAACCTCATCAATTATGTGAAAATCTCCAACGCGTTTACAGTACATCAATATACTGTATATACAAACAGTTAATTTGGTAACGTTTCAAATTTTTTGATTTATTCATGAAAAGTGCAAGACTCCCCCTTATCGAGCACCTATTTTAGAAAGGCCTTTGTATCAGGTCGGGTATACGATCTACTTAAATTGCCGAGGTGTTCTCCCCGTCCATTGCTTAAAAGCTCGTGCAAATGCGCTCTGCTCCGAATAGCCCAGTAAAAAACCAATATCAACTACAGACAACCGCTTCTCTCTTAAATACTGAACGGCGAGTTCATACCGCGTTTTCTGCAACAGCAAGCTAAAATTTAAGCCTCGCGATTCCAACCGCCTATGTAGCGTTCGACTAGATATCCCCAGGGCGATTGATAGCGCATCCAGAGATGGCGTACCATTTTGTAAGCATTCAACCAACGATTTTCTAATCGCCACTTCAAACTCTCCTCTATTAGGGAGTGCCTTTAATAGCGCGTCTGCTTGCTGGTCTAGCAGTCTTATTAGTGTGGGGTTGCTATTGTTGATAGGATGGCTAAGCAACTCAATAGAAAGCTCTACAAAAAGTTCAGGCTGATTAAACTCAATATGGCTCCCTAATGATTTTTTATATTTTGCTGCATAGTCGGGGCTGGAGTGCATAAAACCGACTCTGTGCGGCTTGAGATTGCTTTTCCCGGTAAGATGCTTGGCGAGCTTGAGCAAACCCACTAATAGTATTTCATCCGATTGCTGGGTATCAAATAACTCTTCACTTTCCCGCTGCCAGCTAAATCGATATTTGTTACCCACAAGGGTCAGCTGCCCTGTGCTTTCATAAAGTAGTTCTTGATATCGTGCAAAGCGCGCAAAGGACTCTGCAAGCGTTCCGCAGCTTAGCGCAAGATGCCCCAACACGCCGCAATAAGAGGGCTCCATCAACTCACCCATATCGATTCCGATGCAGGGATTGCCTGTCAATTCTATGAGTTGAGTCATGCACCCACACCACCGCTCATAACTCAGTCGAGCACTGGCATTTTTATGGGTGCGGACTAATTCCCGCTTCATATCCGGCGCATCAACGGTATGTTTTTCAATGTATTTTAATGAAAGGCCTGATAAATCACTGGCGATATAGCTAGATGAAGACATTTTGGTATTATTTCAATGGTGGCGAGATATGTCAAAACAAATGCTTTGCTACCCCTTATATTGGAAGAATATGCTAACAGGAAAACGGAACCCATGAAAACAAACAAAAACTGGATACATAAGCTTATTAATAGCGAAATTCCTGATTTTCCAGACCGCCTGGGTTGGCTGGAACGCCTATTTCTTATTGGTTTTATTCTTGTGTTTACGTTCGCATTTATTCAGACCTATCCCACGATCTTTCTCGGATTTGGGTTAGGTGATGAATTTGGCTGGGAGCTGATTCTTTCGTTTTTCGAGACGTTACAATCTGACTCCCCAAACTTGTTTTATGCTGCATTAGTAATGCTTGCGGCAAACATCATATTTCGTCTACAGCTTTTTATACGGGGACAGTTTGCCTATCGTAGCAATGACCCTGCCCTACCGATAAAAACAATTGTGTTGTTTATGACAGCAAATGCCCTAAATATCGTCTTTGTAGCAACCACCGTGGCGGTTTTGGGTTTGCTGAGTGTATGGCTGGGATATGATTTCAAAGCAGGCTTTAATGCTGTGGAAGGTCTTTTCGACTTGGCTCTCGCCTATGCAGATCAGATACCTACATTAGTGAAGCTACCGATACTGGTTGCATTTTTCCTTACTTATATGATCCAGGGTTTTTTTCACTATTGGATTCACCGCGCCTGCCATCTTAATCGCTTTCTGTGGTTGACCTTACACCGACTTCATCATATGCCTGTAATATTAACGCCTGCTACCACCAATGTTGTAATTACTTCGATTCCTTTTTTCCTTGGTATCGTGTTTATTAAAACGTTTCTTTTCGCCGCAATTTCAAAGTTGTTTTGTGAACAGCAGCTTTTTATGGAAATGTTTTTCTTTCATCTCATCATCACGTTTGCGGATCCGTATGGCCACCAAACAGCATTATTCAAAGAAGGAATTAAGTCCCGCTGGATATCCGGGCTTTGTTTTTTCTCTGGCAACGGAGTTTATCACTACCTCCATCACTCTCGCGATGCTGAAATTATCACATCGAATAAGACTAACCAAGTGAACATAGGTGGAGGAATTGCCTATTTCTGGGATCATATTTTTGGGACGTTTAGAAGGTTGCCCCTATCTACAGATCCAAAACCTGAAGTGGGCTTATGGGGTAACCCAGAGCTTCACCATAATCCACTGCGACTACTTTTGTCGGGGCTTTTGCAAGTAATCTATGAAGTCTATTACAATAAAAGCCTCACAACAAAAGCGTTGTGTGTCTTAGGTACTGTCAATTATGTGCCGCCAATTACGCGAGATTTTCATATTAGCGAACAAGCGTCTATGTGACGTTCTGCTAGATAATTCAATTGCCCTGGATAGTCACCCAGAACAAAATGATGGAACAACCGCCCTCCCGCTCCCGATAACTGTGGAAACTCAGCGGCCAGGGCTTGGGGGTCTCGTCAAGTGACCGCTCTGTTTATATTGCCGCCATTTTGGATGTCAGCGCTAAGAGCAGGTTCTTCCACTTAGCGCCCATACTCCACGTCGAATTTGAATAAGACAGTGATCGAAAGCGGACATTTGTGGGAAGCAATTACTATAGTTAGGTGACCAAAATCACTATGCCACTATACTTCAATGGTTCAGACCGCTCTATACAATACCAAGAATATGCGGAGTGATTTCATAGAAAATGCTTTCTATGGAGGCTTAAACCACAACAACTCCGCATATTCCAAAACTCTACATTCCCACGAACGACAGCTTTGGGTTGTGAGTTCAATCGGTCGATGCCGGCCAACCTATGAGCTCCTAACTCCCGCCTACTCAAACTCCAACACGTCTTCATCGGTCTTGAATAAAACTTCCAAGTCGACCTCCTCAACGGATACGCCAGCCAAACGATACCCTGCTTCGGCCAAGTCGCTAGTTACCGTCTCTGCTTCAAGTAAACCTGTAACCGAAAATGCTTCGTAACCGTTTGGCATTTCGATAGCTTCAGCCATCTTCACATAAACCAACTGATTAGGTGGCGGTGGCGGTACGTGAACACATGCGCCGAGAAATGGAACCAACAAAAACTCACTCACTTTAATGGAATCCATTTCAAGGGGGACGATATATCCCGTTAGCGTAACAGTCTTTCCATCAAGGTCTTCGTTTACGGGTGCTAACGCCCACTCTCGCTCTAGCGCTTCAATTAATACATCGCGACGGGGATCATCAACCGCGTAGGTATCCAACAAGTATTTTTCTACTAGCTCTTCTGCAGAGTAACCTTCTGGAATCAAGTCCTCCCACGATATTTGGTGAGGCGCCGTATTTGCGGGTTTGTTATCGCAACCTGCCAACGCCAACAGCAATACAATACTGATAAGAACATTTTTCATATCTATAACCTAATCGTAATACCGTTATTCAATGCGATCCGGTAAGCTCGTATTCCAGGAATCACTCCGATAACGACACCTGCAACCTGTATAAAGGCGAGCATATAAACGTTATACGCACTTAATACACCAAGCGTTAAGGATAGTCCGAATTGGGTTTGAACGATTGGTGACGCTATAGCGATTGCTAGGTAGAAAAAACACACGCCACTTGCAATGCCAAGTAATGTCAGTAAACCGGCTTCTGCACATAGCATAATTAATATTTGCCCTGGCCTT
>CAJXZM010000302.1 GCA_913063125.1 uncultured Gammaproteobacteria bacterium
AAAATGGAGGAGGGGTTGGACAGGGTGCGTGCAGCTGCGTATGCATGGACGGCTACGGCTGCGCCAATGTTGTTTGGCACATTGGTGACCGTTGCAGGTTTTTTCCCGATTGGCTTTGCAAAATCAGGCGTAGGGGAATACGCAGGAAATATCTTTTGGGTTGTTGGTGTCGCGCTAATTGTTTCTTGGGTGGTGGCTTTAACATTTATTCCCTACCTAGGAGTAAAGCTACTCCCCGATTTTTCAGGGCACACTCAGAGCGAAGACAGTCTTTATCAAAAACCTTTTTACGCTCATCTGCGCGCTATCATTACGTGGTGTGTGGTACATCGAAAAACCGTTGTTGGCATCACAATATTGATGTTGATATTAGCGGTCGTAGGGCTGACGGGCTCTGTACAGAAACAATTCTTTCCAGGCTCAGATCGCCCCGAAGTCTTGGTAGGCATTTACCTACCCCAGGGAAGCAGTATTGATGCCACAAAACGCTCGGTGGTTAAACTTGAAGCCATCCTAAACCCTATGCCAGAAGTTAAAACGTTATCTTCGTATATCGGTGCGGGTGCGCCACGTTTTTTTATATCAGCAAACCCTGAATCACCAGATCCTGCGTTTGGAAAAGTCATTGCTGTTGCCCACAATGCGGAAGGTCGGGATAAGATCATGGCCAAGTTGAAAAAAATCATTAACGAAGGTGCGTTCCCTGAAGCTCGTCTACGGGTATACCGTCTCCTTTATGGGCCACCGGTAACTTGGCCAGTAAGTTTTCGCGTGATTGGTTCAGACCCTTTGGTGTTACGCAAAATCGCATATCAAGTACGGGCAGCGATGTTAGAAAATCCAAACATTGTAACGCCTAATCTTGATTGGGATGAGCGTGTTCCTGTTATGCATCTTTCAATGGATGTTGAGCGTCTCAGGCTCCTTGGCTTAACGCCAATAGAAGTGTCACAACAATTGCAGTTCCAACTAGACGGACTACCTGTGGCTGAAGTCCGTCAGGATATCCGAACGGTTGAGGTTATTGCAAAAGGGCTAGAAAACTCATCAGGATTTGAAGTACTAACCCGAGAAGGGAACAAGATACCCCTTAGCCATTTAGGATCAATAGATATACGTTTCGAAGAACCTGTCATTAAGCGATATAACAGGGAGTCCTATCTCGCAATAAATGCAGATGTAAGCGGGGCTCAAGCGAACGACGTAACCGCTGCCATTTCGAAGAAGCTAGAAGAGGTTCGAGCCAACCTGCCTACAGGGTATCGGATCGACACTGGCGGTGCCGTTGAAAAGTCAAATCAAGCGAATGCATCAATCAAAAAACTACAACCAGCAATGGTCGCATTTATGCTGATTTTTATTATGCTTCAGATGCGATCTTTTTCAGGTACCTTCATTGTGGTAGCCACGGCACCTCTCGGGCTTATTGGTGCAGTTGTCGCATTATTACTATTCAATCAGCCTTTCGGGTTTGTGGCACTGCTTGGGTTGACTGGCCTAGCGGGCATTCTTATGCGAAACACGCTGATTCTTACGCAACAAGTATCAGATAACATTAGCGGCGGTTTTTCACAATTTGACGCAGTGGTAGAAGCCGCTGTACGCAGGGCTCGCCCGGTAGTTCTTACTGCACTAGCTGCAATGTTTGCTTTTATCCCGCTAACATTTGATAGTTTCTGGGGGCCGCTAGCATACGTGCTTATTGGCGGCGTGACAGTCGGTACAATGATTACCTTATTATTTGTACCTGCTCTGTATGCCCTTTGGTTTAGGCTTAAATGAGGGTATCGAGTAAGAGTTTATTCGCTAACATTGATTTTCTGATAGCACCGAAATTTGGTGCTATATTAAAGCTAATCTTTCGCTTTCTATTTGCTTTGTGGTGAATGAAAATGAGCCAAATTAGCCCTCAATCTCTGTACATCCTTGACGATGATCTGCACTATGCAACGCTTTTAAAGCAAATGGCTGAGAAATATGATTGGAACGTCATAAGTGAACAAAGTGCGTTGCGCTTTCTCGAATTTGACCTTCCACCGAGCATGGTTTTAGTTCTGGATCTAGTCATGCCGGAGCTAGACGGCATTGAAGTCATCCGAGAGCTTATTAAGCGTCGCATCAATTTGACGCTGATACTAATAAGTGGCGTTGACAAAAGAACATTACATTCTGCACAGCTCTTAGCTCAAGCATATAGCATTAATGTAGTGGCCTGTTTTAGCAAACCTGTTCGGCTTAAGGCGTTTTGTGAAATTCTCAATACTATCAGGAAAGTACAGGTATCCAGCAAGGGCGCTGAAGAAGATCCTGTTTTTTCTAGGGAAGACATCAAAGCAGGGATCGAAAAGCAACAGTTTATTATCTACTATCAACCACAGGTCTGTCTTAAGACGGATATGCTTGTTGGTGTCGAGGCGTTAGTAAGGTGGCACCACTCTGAATATGGGCTTATTCCTCCGGGTTGTTTTATTAGCATGGCAGAGAAAGAGGGGTTAATCAGTTTACTGACCAATCAAGTCGTGTCTATGGTGGCTAAGGATAATGCAATGCTAAATACTATTTTTGGCAAAGACATTATGATTTCGATAAATATCTCTGCCAATGACATTATATCCCTTAGCTTGCCTGATCAACTTAACCATTTGCTATCTGAATATAGTATAGACCCCAAAAACATAACATTCGAAATAACGGAAAGTGCGGTTATGACCAATCTTGTTTCATTTCTGGATGTACTAAATAGGCTAAGCCTTAAAGGGTTTTCTCTCTCTATAGATGATTTTGGTACGGGTTTCTCCTCATTGACACTACTTTATCAAGCACCGTTCAGCGAACTTAAAATTGATCAAAGTTTTGTGGGGCGCATGTTGCACGATGCTGAAGCGATGATTATTGTTGAGATATGTATTTTATTGGCAAAAAAAATGGGTATGAAAATAGTTGCCGAGGGCATAGAAAATGAAAAGACCCTATCAACGCTAAAGAGCCTTGGTTGTGATGTTGGTCAGGGGTACTTTATTGGCAAACCAATGCCAGTAAAAGATATCGTCATATGGAAAAACCAACGTAGCACAGACTTATGAAACTCAATCATCAAATATTATTGACTGCTATCGTCGCTTCAGTTTCAATTTGTTTTGCGATATCTATATTTTTTAAGGATCATAAAGAAGCGTCCATTAATGCTCTAAATATACAGTATATAGAATTAGTTTTGGGGATGACGGTAACTGAAGATGTAGAAAAAGTAACTGATAAACTACTAATTTCACCTGCAAAAATCAGAATACTAATTGATGATAATGCTTCCATAGAATTTCTATATCTTGCTAAAAACAATATATTTTTCAATGGAGTGTTTAGAGATGAAGACATCAAGCCTAATTTGAAATCACATTCTACGAACCCTAGCAGTGAGGTATTCCAATTTGTAAATCGCCATGCAATAACCGATAAAATCGTATATGAGTACGCAAGGCGAGTAAATGGCAAAACCAAAGGCATGCTGCATGTCGGAATAACGCTGACCCCAGCCACTAAAAATATTTTTGATGATGATCTCCATCTCAATATCGTATACATATTTAGTGTTTTTTCAGTTTCTATCGCTGCACTATATTGGGCTTTTCGTTTAACACACCTGATTGATTCGAGCACCCGTGTTATCCGCGCTCTACGCAGTGATGCATTTGATGGCGAACTTTACAAAAAAGAGGAATTGATCACTAAAAATAAAAAGGTACAGAGTATACCGGAATTTCGTCATCTCGTCGAATCTATCGAGCTATTAGCGACGACTTGGGCGAAAAACTTAGAGGAGACAAAGAAAAAAGAGCAATACTTAAGAGCAACACTGGATAGC
>CAJXZM010000303.1 GCA_913063125.1 uncultured Gammaproteobacteria bacterium
TATGAATCGTTATTCTTAAGAATTTCGGGATCAACAGCCCGATGAAAACCATTAAACGTTTCTGAGTTTGTGGCATCTCCTGGCGGCAAGGGCCAAATTGCAGGGGCAGACCCCATTGACGAACCACCATCCACTCTTAAACACTGACCAGAAATAAAGTTTCCACTAGGTCCCAATAAAAAACACACGGCTGCACTGATTTCCGCCTCGCTACCATAGCGCTTAAGAGGTACATGATCCTTGAGCTTCAGAAGAATGTCAGTCATTTCCTGATCGTACGTATCAAAACCACTAGAAACTATCCATCCAGGTGCCACCGCATTAACACGCACACCGTACTGTCCCCATTCCCATGCCTGGCTTTTGGTTAAATTCTCCATTCCAGCCCGTGCGGCGCCTGAGTGTGCCATCAACGGCATGCCATTTAAATTATCAGCGGTAATATTTACCACTGAACCACCATGTTTTTTCATGGACTGTTTAAACACTTCTCTGGATACCAAAAAACCCCCAACTAGATTGTTGTTTACCACCGCTTGAAATCCATTTTTTGAAATTTCTTCAATTGGCGCCTGAAACTGACCACCAGCATTATTAACTAGAAAATCAATCTTTTGATGTTTTTTGACAATTCCCTCTATGGCTTTTGTGACGCTATCTTCATCGCGGATATCGAATGCAACCCAGTCACAATCACCGCCATCTTCAAGAATTTCCTTTGCTACTGTTTCCAATTTATCAGCACTGCGCCCTGTGATGATCACTCGCGCGCCAAGGCTGGCCAGTTCGTGGGCAATACAGCGACCAATACCACTGCCCCCCCCCGTTATTACCGCCAATTTTTCCTGCATTAGGCACTGATTGTATGTTGATTGATAAGCCATGGATCTATCTCGTCTTGTTAGTGAATTGTGGTGATAATAAGCCGAACTCACGATAAAGGAATGATCAAAAATTACAAATATTGATTTTAATTGCCAATTTAGTGGTAAATCTTTCGATTTTTGGGAGTATTATTGAGTTCTTTGGCTCCATCACGCCAGGAATTGACTGTATATGACAACACTGGATTACAACCAACAGCATGGTACATATTTCAAATCACTACGTGAATGCGGCAATAAAAGGTGCACTTGCTAAGGGGATCGACAAGCACTCTTTGTTGCGCCGAGCTGGTATTCAAGCAAATCAGCTAGCTCCCCAAGGTCAAGTTACGCCACAACAACTCAATATTCTTTACAAGCTACTTTGGGCAGAGTTGCAGGACGAATTTTTTGGTTTAGGGTTAACACCCTGTAAGTTTGGTTATTTTCGCCTGCTAGCCTCACATCACCCGCAATTAAAAACCCTTCGAGATGTACTGGAATACAGTGCAACGTTTTTCTCTATCACTCGCGATGATGTGATTTTTGAAACACAGGTTAATGAACATACCTCAACGTTGAGCATTACCATTGACTGTGCGCAGACGGATCCAGACTGCTTTCTTAGGGAGTACCATCTAATTGGTTGGCAACGCTATCTAAGTTGGTTAATTGGCGTTCGCATCCAACCAATCAGAACGGGGTTAAACTTCCCTAAACCCAAGCACTGTGCCTTATACCCATACTTCTTTGATGGTAAAATTACGTTTAATCAGCCTACATGCCACATCGTATTTGAATCATCACTACTGGACTGTAGCGTTATTCGATCCTTTGCGGATCTACAGAACTATTTAATATCCTTACCACTTCCCGTTTTTTATCGCCCGATTGACAAACAGCCCGTCACATCACGAGTCGAACAAGTGCTAAAACACTTTTCTCCCTGTGCCCTACCCTCATTAGATAAAATGGCTGACGAACTTAATATAAAGAAACGAACACTACATCGGAAACTAAACGATGAAAATACTCACTACCGTAAAATAATCAGTGAATATCGCCTGCATTTGGCCATCGATTTGTTGACCAAACAATACCTGTCCGTCAACGCAACAAGTCTTGCATTGGGATTCAGCGAACCTGCCGCATTTTGTCATTTTTTCAAACGACAAGCCGGATTATCCCCAAAACAGTACACCCAATTTAATGCAGCAATGATTTTAAAATCACATCCTTAACAATCTACTAGGCCTTTTTAGGCAAGTGTCGCTCCATAGCACTATAGAGAAGTTCTTTGTTGAGCGGCTTACCAAGAAATCCGTTACACCCTGCCTCAAGGGTCTTATCTATCTCCTCTTTACTGGATTCCGCAGTCAACGCATAAATAGGAACATTATATTCTTGCCTACGCAGATATCGTGTTGCCTCCAAACCGTTTCTATTCGGCATATTGATATCCATTAGTACAAAATCCGGCAAGGTATCGTCGCAAACCTGACAAACTTCGATACCGTCTGAGGCTATGATGACATCCACACCAGACTTACACAGAATTCTCTCGATGAGCTTCTGGTTTACTACATTATCTTCAGCAAGCAACACGGTACCATGTAATCTTGGTACATGATTTTGCCCTCTCATATTTCTACGTTTTGAAACTTTCTCTTTTTGAACCCATATCGTATCGGTTGGTATTTCAGCAGGTACCGTAAAAGTAAATGTACTGCCTTTACCTAGCTCACTAGCAACTACAATATCTCCATTCATTAGGGTGGCAAGCTTTTTGGATACAGCCAGAGCCAGCCCCGCCCCACCATAGCGACGGCTAGACGAAGCATCTACCTGGTCGAAGACTTCAAATAACCGATCCTGATCAACTTTATTTATACCTAGGCCACTGTCGGCCACCTCATACCTCACCTCACCAAGCGCACCATTCCAGCCAATTTTCAAGGTAACGCTCCCGGCGTCGGTAAACTTGATAGCATTTGAGCATAGATTTTCTAGTATCTGCGATATTCTCGTTGGGTCCCCGAGAGTAATCGATGGAATGGGATACTGATACACAACAAAGAAGTTAATACCTTTTTCCTTCGCTATATCAGTATATTTTGACTTTATACCCTCGACGATATCTCCCGTTTCCACACTAACGTTCTCTATATAGAATTTGTCTGCCTCAAGTTTAGAATAATCGAGTATATCGTTTATTAGCTGCAACAATACTCGGCTATTATTTACGATAACGTCAACTGCATCCAGTTTCTCCATCGTCGTCATATTGGGCTCAGTGAGTGATTCGCTGAATCCAATAATGGCTGTTAATGGCGTTCGAATTTCATGATTCATGTTAGAAAGGAACTCGCCCTTTTTTCGCATAGAGTCTTCTGCAATCTTTTTCTCGCTAACTTCTACCTCCCTTTGATTTATCGCGATATTTTTTAGTTTTTGCTGTGTAATATTATGAACAACTCCCTCAACGTGGCTTTTTTTTCCGTTAATCCCCCTAATAATTTTCGCCTTATGTGCCACCCATACAGTTTTTTTATTACCATTTTGTAGGCGTAGTGTGTTGCTTGTAACCCCCTTCTCCAATAATTCATAGAATTGTTGGTTCGGATCCTCAAATAGAGTATTTGCTATTGCAAGATTGCTCTTCATTAAGTCTTTAAGCGTTTCAAAGCCAAACAAATCAACCATAGAAGGATTGGCGTGTAGAAGTCGCCCCTTTATGGTCATTTCGTACATCCCTTCCCGGGCATTGTTAAAAACAGATTGATAACGCGCCATATATTCAATCGTATCGCGATCAGATTTAATCCTTCCTGCCTGCTCATTCTTGATTCTATTTGCCAA
>CAJXZM010000304.1 GCA_913063125.1 uncultured Gammaproteobacteria bacterium
CAAGATATCGATGCTGTATTTGAACAAGTCGCCAATACTGAGATGCCTTTGGAACTGGTTGTGTACAACGTAGGGCGAAATATGCCCGCACCTTTTCTGGAACATGATCAACGTAT
Organism: uncultured Gammaproteobacteria bacterium; assembly: GCA_913063125.1. Lineage (GTDB taxonomy): Bacteria > Pseudomonadota > Gammaproteobacteria > Pseudomonadales > Ketobacteraceae > 42-54-T18. Next base: position 117 of record CAJXZM010000304.1, read on the forward strand.
TATCGAGGACAACTGGAAGCGCTGTGTAATGGGGGGATTGTTTGTTGGTCAACACGCCGTAAAACAAATGTTAGAACACCCCCCATCAGCCGAGGGGAAACGTGGCACCATTATTTACACAGGGGCCAGTGCATCGATGCGCGGTAACCCCATGTTCTCTGGTTTTTCATCAGCAAAGGGTGCGCTCCGTGGCATGATTCAGTCCATGCAAGCAGAGTTTAGCGAAAGCGGCATTCATGTTTCTCATGTCGTTATTGACGGCGTAATCAACGGTGATCTAGTAAAAAGCGTAAAAGGTTTTGGAAAGCTTGCACTGAAAATGAAAGGGGAAAACGGATCGCTGCTCCCCGATGAAATTGCAAAATCCTTTTGGATCGTACATTCACAACAAAACCCGCCATGGACCAATGAGATGGACTTACGCCCCTTTAAAGAAAAATTCTGAGGACTGGCATCATGATTGTAAAAAAAATAGCGAAAAATATTCTTAACACGGCAAGGTATTCCGTTGAAAGCAAGATTAAACGAACGGGAGAAAAAGCAGTGCTTATTGTCTCAAGTAAAAGTACGGCGTTATTAGATTATGAATTAATACGATTCGCTGTAACTAAGAATATGCCAATTTACCTGCTGGGAAAGGACATTACTGAACTAAGCGAGAAACTCGCTTCACAAGCAATCTCAGTGAACAGCGTGACTGTAGACCCCGCTAATGCTGAAGACCTAAAGCTCGCGTTTAAGCGTATAGAAAATGAGGGTTGTTATGCTGATTTTGTGATATACAACACGCCTCAGGCGGAGCCAGCTGGTTTTTTGGATATCACGGAAGCAACCGTTCACTCCGCATGGAAGGACGACTGCTTATCAAGCTTCTACGTCGCTCAGCAAGCACTAAACCAAATGCTGCCTCGTGGCGGCGGAACATTGATTTTCGGAGGCGCATCTTCATCACGCCAGGGAAAACGAGGCGATGTATTAAACGCCACGACAAAAGCAGGATTAAGGCTGATGTCACAGTCGATTGCTCGGGAGTTTTCACCCAAAGAAATCCATGTTATTCATGCAGTACTCGATGATGATATATCTACGTTCTCTACCGGTGTGGCAAGCACCTATTGGCAGCTGCATGAGCAGCATATGACAACTTGGACGCATGAAATAGATTTACGTTTAGCTTGAATTTTGAACGGTGAGCCAACGCACAACTAAAGCGCGTCGCCTTCTGGCGTCGCCATTTGGTTACCTGCTAGAAAAGTTTCAAATAATTTTGTAACTTCATGATACCCCTTCCTTTTAGCAAGATCTAAGCTGTTTTCACCATCACTAGACTTAACAAGCGGATCACCTCCACGCGCAAGAAATAGCTCTACAACCTCTGACTTTCCGTAGTACGCAGCGGCCTGCAAAGCAGTAAAGTTGTTTTTCCCTTTACCCTGATTGGTACGATTTGGATAGGAGTTATTAATTTTCCCACCATAATCTAAGGCAAGCTTAACTATTGCGATATCTTCTGAGATACCGAATCCTATAAAGGGAGAAACACCAAAAGCATTGGGTTTGTTCACATCTGCACCAACTTCAATTAAATACTCTATTATCTCTTGATTGCCGTGTTCCCCTGCTTTGATTAAAGCCACATCGCCATATGCTACTTGTCCATTAATATCAGCACCAGCTTCTATTAACACTTTAACAATTTCTAAATTGCCATACGCAGAAGCATAAGCTAATGGTTTATTGACGCTATAGAGCTCACTAGGTGGGTTAATATCAACAGCTCCTCTCGATAAAATCCTGCTAACTTCGTTCTTATCTTTTCCCTTGATCGCGTCAAATAACGCTTCATCATCTGATTGACAAGCTGCTAATAGAAGTATCACAAAGAGATAGATTAATTTTCGCATCACCTTTCCTCTGAGTTTCTAGTACTTGTTATACGTTGCTAATCTTATACAAAACATGTTCACTGAGGTTATGACCTTTAGGAATTATAGGGTGGTCAAAATTTTCTCCTGTATTCTTCATACCTATTTTATTCATCACAGATATAGAGCGGATATTTGTAACTGATGTAAAGGAGTATACATGTTCCAACTTCAGTTCATTGAAGGCAAAGTTTAACGCGGCTTTCCCGGCTTCCGTAGCATACCCTTTACCCCATGATTCTTTTGATAGACGCCACCCAACTTCAACACAAGGTGTGACCGGCAAATCATAAGCTGGTTCATGTAACCCGACAAAACCAATAAAGCTATTATCACACAGTGTCTCTACCGCCCAAAAACCCCAGCCTTTTTGTGAAATAAGGTTTTGAAACGTTTGCGCCATCTTAACGCTCTCTTCTGAGCTTTGGGTGTCAGGATAAAACTCCATAACATCTACATCAGCATTTATATCGGCAAGGATTTCAAAATCATCTTCTTTCCATTGCCTTAACAATAGCCTTTCTGTCTTAATTTCCATAAGTAGCCTCATTGAATCTAAAGGCAGGCTCTAAAGCTCTGAAATAACTTGGCAGCTCGTCGATCCGTTAATAGATTATTGGAACAATTATTCATTACGTACGCAACACTTGCGTTTAGATCGCGATCCATTATACAGGAGGATCCCCCATAGCCATACCAACCAAAACTGCGTGGACCAATACGAGTAGTTTTAGCATTGAGTTGAAAACCTAAACCCCATTCCATATTGACGCATAAAACCCTATCCCAACCACGAATTTGTCTTGTGATCGCAACATCCACGGTCTTAGATGAAAGGAATTCTTTCCCACCAAAGCTACCGCCACCGGCTAAAATGGCACCGACTTGAGCAACGGATCGGGCATTACCATGGCCATTAGATGAAGGCAACTCACTTGCCCTCCATGCTCGTGTATTTGCTGCAGGCACAAGCTTATTCGGATCTGGGTTTAATATCCCCTTCGCCGTTATTGGGGTCGCAACGCGTAGAAAACTTTTCTCCACCCATGACACCGGTACCGGCTTAGAGACAACCTCAGCAATTCTAGGCTCAAACTCAATAGGTGTTCCTATATGAAAATCTATCCCGAGAGGATTGGCGATTTCATCCCTAAAAAATGTGCCAAGGGTTTTTCCGCTAACAAGTTTTACTAAATGCCCAATCAGAAAACTAAAAGATACGGTTTGATAACCGCTTCGGGTTCCTGGTTTCCACCACGGTTTTTGAGCAGCAAGCATCGCTGCCATTTTATCTGAATCATAAAGATCTTCTACTGTGATTTGTTGATCAAACCCTGAAACCCCTGACGAGTGACTCAATAAATATTTGACCGGTATATTTTCTTTTCCAGCCTGTCCAAACTCTGGCCAATATTTAGCGACAGGTGCATTGAGATCAACCAACCCACGATCAATGAGCATCAGCAAACACAATGAACCCATTATTTTGGTGGTGGAAAAAACATTAACAATAGTATCTTTATTCCATGTTTGTGTTTTCCCAGCATCAGCGTGACCTGCCCAGAGATCAATAACTCGCTGCCCCTTCAGATACGCCGAGAATGATGCACCCACTTCTTTTTGTTCATTAAAATGACGTTGAAAAACGGCTTCTACTGCCTTGAATCGCGGCTCACAAAA
>CAJXZM010000305.1 GCA_913063125.1 uncultured Gammaproteobacteria bacterium
AATCCACTAATGGATAAAACGGGAACAGTAGTCTCTCTAATACCCGTTAACCAGCGCTCTCTACGCTGAATACTCTCGTTGTAATAGTGGATCAGTTTATGGCTGATTTTTTGTCCTTGCTGTTGTGAAATCACAAACCAGTCGTCCGCTAATTGCTGCGCCGTCGGCTGAGACTCTTTTCCAAACACAGGGCTGAAGTTTTTTTTGAAAAGATAGGGGTTGGTAAATTGCGAGGCAATCCAACCGACGGGACTATTAAATACCTTCTGGATAAGACGAAGCTGAAGTTGTTCTGGGATAACTGGGCCGTTGAGTATTACTAATGATTGAATTGGGAAGGTAAAGCCGGATGCCTCCTTATTATTGAAGCGAGAAAGCATTTCCTCTGCAACATAGGTTCCATAGTCGTGCACGAGGAGGTGGGCATTTTTGAGCCCCAGTTCTGCGAATAAGGCAAGTTGAAGATCAACTTGTTCGTCGATTGAGTACACCTTATGTCTTGGTTTGTCTGAGAACCCAAAACCCAACATATCAAGAGATACAATGCGATAGTCAGATTTCATTGACCGCCAAAGGTGGCGCCAGTCCCAAGAGGAAGTGGGAAACCCGTGAATCATGACAATGGTGTTTTCTGAAGAGCCTTTGGTGTCATGGTAAAATATTTTGTGTCCCTTGAAGTCAAAGTATTTCCCTGTAGCCTTCCATTGGAGGAGTTCAGGGCTTGGGGCAAGCTGCGCGCAGCCGGATGCAGATATCAGTAAGATTATTATGAAAGAGAGCACTGCAGTTCTATGAAACATTGATGTGATCCTATTGGTTGGTTGGGCGCTTAATATGAGAAATATATTGGCAATCATTATGAAATTAATGGAGAATTAATATCATGCGATATCCCGCCAATGACCGGAGTAATGACGACAATATGGTTACTGATAGTGCGTTGACCACCTTCACTGTTGCGTCTTCCTATGTGAAAGGGCTGCTTGCGGCTTTTAAAATCAATGGTTTACAGGTAGAGGACCTGCTTACGAAGGCCCAAATAACCCACGATCAATTGTCGGTGCCGGAAAATAGGATATCGCTATCTGCGCTTCAGTTACTCTGGCAAGGAGCAATTGATGCGAGTGGCTCAGATGTTATTGGTTTAGATGTTGGGCAAGCAATGCCTTCTGGGCATTGGGGACTTATCGAAATGCTGGCATTAAACTCTGAAACGTTAGGTGAGGCGTTTGAATCGGCGCTTCTCTATTGGCGTTTGATTTCCGATACAGGAAAGCAATTCCACGTGACCCCGACAGAAGAGTTTGTCACGTTTAGTTTTTGGTCACCTTTTTTTGATCTGCCACATGCGAATGAAGCGGACATGGTCTATTTCGAACGGCGAATAAAGCTGCTATTAGGTAGCGATATTACGCCAATTAGTTACCAGTTTTCTCACGCCAGACATGACGACATTTCGGATGAAGTGTACGGGGGTTATTTCAGTGCACCTATCACCTTCAATGGAAAGGTTAATGCAGTAACGTTGCCGGCGGAAGTCTTTGGCCGAACCATAACAACAAGCAGCTCGGAACTAAAGCAGGTGATTAACGAAATTTCATCACGTCAGTTAGTCTTGTTAAATCGTGCAATGAGTACCACGCAAAAAGTAGTAGCACTGCTGAGTAGCGGCACTTATAACTTAGATAAAGTAGCCTCAACGCTACACATGAGTACGAGAACACTGCAGCGGCGTCTCAAAGATGAAGAAGTAACTTTTAAGAACCTGGTGAGTAATGTTAAAAAGGAAAAGGCTGAAGAATTGTTAAAGAAAAGAGAGTATTCGATACAAGAAATTAGTTTTTTCTTAGGGTATCAAAACGAAAGAGCGTTCTATGATGCCGTCCAGCGTTGGTTTGGCACATCACCTCGTGGGTTTATTGAACAACAACCCCAACGTTCGTTGGGGGTATCAACCCTTTCACGCTCTGATGTTAACTCATCTTAGAAAGCATGTTTAATGGCATGATTTTCATCGGGTAACGCAGCAAAGCCCACGGCCAAGAAGGTACGTAACTATTAGCGGGTTCTTTTTCGATTGATTTGACAAGCGCATTACAGCCTGTCTCTGTATCAACGATAAACGGTACCGTTTTTATTTTTTCATTAATCTCGCTTCGGATAAACCCAGGGTGTACTGTGGTGACTTTAATCGGTGTGTTTTGAACGTCCACACGGATACCTTCACTGAGTGACGTTATTGCTGCTTTGGTTGCGGCATACACCGTCATTGCTCGACGGAAGCCCCGAACTGCACTGATTGATGAGATTGTCACTAGGTGCCCAGCGTTTTGTTCCCTGAATATTTCCATAGCCGCTTCACATTGTGCCAGCGCAGACACAAAGTTGGTAATAGCAGTTTGCTTGTTTGCATGAAAATAGCCTGTTCCTATCGATGCGCCTTTACCCATGCCAGCGTTAACGATGACGCGATCAATCGTTCCCATGTCTTCTTTAAATGCCTTGAATACTTCAAAAACCTGGTCGTGATCATCAACATCCAGTGGTCTGATATAGACATTTATCGTGGGGTAATTTTGCTCTAGTTCTGCTTTTAATTCCTCAAGTCGCTCAACTCTACGTGCGCATAACGCCAAATTCCTGCCCATTTTAGCAAACTTGATGGCCATGCCTTTGCCAAGCCCCGAGCTTGCACCGGTTATGAGAATATTCTGTCGCTTCATCGTTTGATCCTTATCGTCTGATCTGTGCTGAGGTTGTTACAAGAGTATACGCTCAATCTACCATGTAAGCATTTTGACGAAAAGCCATTCTAGCGGGCATAAAAAAAGCACGGTCAACTTAATGAACCGTGCTTTGATATTACTTGTTTTCTTTTATTCAGAAAATGCAGCGGTATACAGTGCGCGTATATCATTTCCTGCAGCATCTTTGGTGACGTTGCCGCCAACAAAGAACGTGTTTCCATACACTGCCAAGGTGTTTCGCGTAAGCGTTTGTGCCATATCACCAGTGGCAAGTAGCTCTCCATTGCTGTCGAATTGCTGAGGGTTACTGCTACCAACAATAATAAGTTTATCATCACCCGTTAAGTGAGCATTATCGCCCTCACCTTCACCCGAATGAACCTTTTCAAAAATCACTTGGCCATTAACACTATTAAGTTTGGTGATCTGTCGACCTTTTGTACCAGCAGTAACGTTAAGAACATCCCCATTAGCTGTTAGGAACAAATGAACCTTTCCAGATTTATAGTAGTTCGATGATGGACGGTTATCAGGAATAAACCGAGCCCATTGCTGAGTACCGTTCGTATCAATTTTAACAACTCTTGCTGCTGCACTGTCTCCCGCACTAGATCCATTGTTCGATAGGTAAGATACATAAACATTCTCACTGCTATCCAATTGAATGCGAGCCATTGCGGTAACATCACTTGGAGCATTCACACTCCATACTAAATTACCTTCAGCATCATGACGTGTAATAGCAGTCCAAGTAGCTTGGATAACAGATCCGTCATCAGTAACCTGTACTTCCCAAGGGTAAATGTCACCGTTATCGATAGTGGATTGCAAATTGCCGTTTAGGTCGTAAATGCGTGTTGTTCGCGCAGGTACATAAACAAAACCATTTTTAATGGTTACAGAAAGCCCAAGTCCTTCAAAGGTGTCTTGCCACAATAGCTGTCCGTT
>CAJXZM010000306.1 GCA_913063125.1 uncultured Gammaproteobacteria bacterium
TTACGTTTTATGCTGGATGTATCACCTTTGGTGATGCGCAGTGTCGTCCCAGCATATAAACTGCCAAGTATTTCAAGAAATTCCAGGTGTGGTTTAACGTTAACGGATAGACCAACAGTCGCCTGTGAATTGTTGATAGACTGTCCAAAATCGAGGAATCTTTCGTTTAAGGTTTGCTTGTGTATGACATTAGTATTGCCATCGACAACATCCACGCAGGCAGAGTGATCTACGGGGGAGGATTGGTGTTCATTGATTGTTGTTTGGATGGGTGTGGGCTGAGTGTTGGACTGAGTGTTGAGCGAGTTTTTGATGTCTAATAGAGGTGGGGTTATTGTTAATACAAAGCAAGCATGGTTTTGTATTGCTGACTCCCAGACGTTGTCATTAATATCGCCCTGAATAACGGTATCAATATCAGACTCCTTAACATGCCTGTTTGCCTGGACCTCCGGTGTGTCTTTTGGCAATAAGAAAAAAGCTTTTTCTAGCTTATTTAGTGCGAAAGCAATTAGTACTGCATCGAGTGAGTTGGCAAAACGAATTCCGACCCTATGGGTATTTTTGGGAAGGTCGGCCGATAATTTTTGAGTTATCGTCGATAAAAGGCGGCTTATCTCCCCATTGCTGTAATGTGATATGGTTTCGTTGCTATTGCATACGATAAACGCTTCTTTTGTTGGCGATTCCTGTAGGCGTTGATCAATGACATTAAGATAGCAAGGCGCTGGTTTATAGGGGGCAGGTGATGTTTTATTGAGATTCCCCTCAAGGCTAGTCGTATCCTTTAACGTATGTTTGACTAAAGGTTGTTGTGGTTTTGAGACCATTTGACTCAGCATTTGTATGAAATGTACAGCCATGTTTTTAATGGTGTTGCGGGAAAATATATCGGAATTGTATCCCCAGTTGCAGACCATCTCTTCGCTGGTATCCAGAACAGAAAGCATGACGTCGTAAGTGGCACCGCGCTGTCCTGAAATAGGTAATACCTGTTCAAAAATGTTATGACCCTTACCCATAACACTTTCCAGTAGTTTTTCATTGGGCTGATGCCAAAGAAACATTGCCTGTATTAACGGCGTTAAGCGAGTATCTCTTACCGGTTTTAATTTTTCTACTAATAGCGGGAAGGGATAGTCTTGATGACGTATTCCTTCCAATAACCCCTTTTGAGTTTGTAGACACAGGGTTTCAAAATTCAGCTGCTCATTGATATGGTTACGAATTATAATTGGGTTGGAAAAATCCCCCACACACCATTCGAAACCATTAAGGGGGCGACTGGCAGTTGGTGTACCAATCAGTATGTCCGACTGTTTGGTGTAGCGCTTAAGAAAGGCAAAAAATGCTGCCATTAATGTGGTTAAAGCGGTAACCCCCAGTTTTTTTGAATAACCCTTAATTTCTAACGCAAGAGTTTCATTCACCGGCAATTTGAAAATATCCCCACGAAAGGACATCACTTCGGGGCGAGGGTTATCTTTAGGAAGGTCTAGCACGGGTAACTCGCCCGAAAGTAAGTTCTTCCAGTAGAGCCAGTGCTCTTTTCCTAGTTGACTATTGATATAATTCTGTTGCCAGTCAACAAACTCGCTGTAGCGGCGAGTTACGTTTGGCAGTGTTACATTTTTTCGTTCGATAATGGAGGTATAAAATAGAGACAGCTCTCCAAGTATCAATTGACATGACCAAAAATCAGCAACGATATGATGTAGCGCCAAAACAAAGTAGAAGTCGCTTTTGTTGTTAAGGGAATTCTCAATTAACACAAGTCGAATCGGGGAATGTTCTAGCGCTAGCGGTTCATCGGCTTTTTCGGCAATTAACGCTTCAATCTCAATGTCTGTAAGGTTCTCGACGGACAGTTTTTTAAAAGGAGCTCCCGTTAAATTAATAGGAGCTTGCCCTAGTTGGTTATCTTCTTCGAAAAAAATCGTTCTAAGCAACTCATGTCTTTGTAGAACTTGCGTGCAGGCATGCTCAAAAGCCTTTAGATGAGTATCTTTAGGCAATTTGCAGGTAAAAAGCATATTGAATACAGGGCTATTTGGCGATAAGCAGTAGAGTGACCACAACGCTTTTTGGCTAAATGATAGCGGATAGCTGGAAAGATTCGCTTGTTCACGAGAATTTTCACGCTTTAGGTATTCAATGATGGTCGGCTTACTTTCTTTGAGCTTTTTTAATTGCTCAGGCTGCAGAGCCCCTTCTGGGGCTTTGAGTTTTAGCTTGTCATCTTCTACCCAAAGCTGAACACCTTGTTCAGCCAATGTTTTCAAAAACATGTCCATACTATTACCGCTCATTCCGTGTGACATTGGTGTTATTGTACTTTTAGCAATCACTTTTACAGTTCAATTTCTATCATGGCCTGGTCAACATCGAGAAGGGCCGATGTATCAAACGTCGCCATAGTTTCTTCACTTGTATTAATTTCACCCCTAGCGACTTGCTCAAAATAATCTTCTGTAAAGAGTGAAGATAGGTATTCTGCTAGGGATTGAATACTAGGGCCTTCTAATAAAATATGAACAGGTAACTCTAGTGCAAGCTCTCTTGTTAGCTGAGTCTTGAAATCAATTGCCATTAATGAATCAATACCCATTTGCAGTAATGATAAATCTACATCAACGGATGTTTTGCTTAGAACATTCGACAGCTTCTCGTGCACATACTCTACGATCTCGTCGATACGTTGTTCATTTGAATACCCCTTCATTTTGTCGATGAAGGCGTGGTTCAATTGACTCAGGTCGATAGATTTCGTGAAGTGTTGGCCGATCTCTTGTAGAAAACCCTGCTCTTTTACACCAGGCCAGTGTTGAAAAAACTTGAACCACTGAACCGGTAATACCGCTAGCTGGGTATTGTCCATAGTAAGGGCTTGCGATAAATAGTCGAAACCCTCTGCGGTTGTTATCGGTGTGATTCCGAGCTTCTCAAAGTAACCTTGTGCTTGTATATCCATTTTTGTAGCAAGACCAACTTCTCCCCATGGTCCCCAGTTAATTGCCGTTCCCACAAGGCCTTGTTGTCGTCTCAACTGCATTAGCTGATCAATAAAGGCATTGGCAGCGGCATAGTTAGCTTGCCCAGCATTACCTAGAACCGATGAAATAGAGGAGAAACATACAAACTGATCTAACGCTATATTCAATGTCGCCGAGTGTAAATTTATTGTGCCCTGGATCTTAGGTGCAAAAGTAACAGAGTAGTCTTCCCAATGTTGCTGACTTATTAAAGCATCACTGATAATGCCTGCTTCATGATAAATACCCTTCAGTACATTACCGTCTTGTTGGATCGCATT
>CAJXZM010000307.1 GCA_913063125.1 uncultured Gammaproteobacteria bacterium
TATTAAGTCATTCCCGAGCTGTGAAGGCAACGGTCTAGTAAGTGGTGTAACTTGCTGGCTTGATGTTTTCTCTGGTGGGGGAGGCGAGATAACGATTCTGGTAACGGAATATGTGCAGGCGTGTCTGTTCAATCTCTCCTCTCTCTGTTGGCTGACGCTAACGCATATGAACAATCATTGAGTGAAGCTTTGCCCTCTCTCATATGTTTCACTCATTGTTCAGTTTTATCGCTTCCCTCGCCAGGGAGGCTCGGGTTATTTACAGTGATACACAAATCAATGTATCTGCATCAATACTTGGATAAGAGTCGACGCAATATGCCTTGGCTATCATCAGAGCTTCGGTAGCGTTTTAGCGCCTCAATTTCTTTTTCTAGCGCATCACTTATCAGCTTCCTTACTTGCCACTGTACTTCCAGATTGTTTTCTTGGCCTTTAAACGGTGTTGTATCTATCGGTTTACCAAAAGAGAAATAAAAACGTTCTGGACGCGGAATTATTGTGGGGCCTATGCCAGTTGTCACCGGCATAATGACGTCACCGTTACGTAGTTGTTTGTTGATATTTTTGTTTTTTAATAGCTAGCGGCCAAGGCGTGATGCTTTAAAATCGTAAGCGTCGAATAAAATATCATAAACATCATCTGCCCCTAGGGAGGCAATGGGTGTGATGGGGTATTGATACTTAATGGCCATATAAGCAAAGCCGGTACGGGTTTTCCAGGTGAGTTGATATTTCTCACCTTTTCGTTTTGCGACTTCTCGTGCGCCACCAGGGAATACCAATAAGGTTTCCCCTGCTTCCATTAAGCGTGAACAGTTTTTGCGGTTACCCGCAATAATGCCGCTTTTATGAATAAAGTCTCTCCAGAGCGGAATTTTAAAGTGTGCGTCGTCTGCGAGGCCTCGAATAGCGACACCTTTTCTTCGCAACACCTCTGAAAAAATGAGCGGTACATCTAGAGATCCATAAATGGTGTGGTTACCAACAAGTAGGGTGGGGATATCTTTGTGTAAATTATCAAGGCCAAAAAATAAGGGGTTAAAGTATGCTTCGGACAGTTTCGTTGCTGCATTTACGGAAGACACGGAAGGGGGGATGAAATCCAATACGTCTTTATCAGCTGGGTTCATGAGGGGCTCTTACTGCGACTGTAAATATAGGCGAGTGATGTATCCCAATGGAATCAATTTTTTAATTGACGTTACTCATTCGACGTTACTTGCTCGTTAAGAGAAACTATTTGGCTTGCCATACTCTTCATAAGATTCAGGCAAATGTGAGGGTGTGTTTTCATCAGGGTTTCAAATTGTTCTTTTGGAACAACAAGTATCATGCAGGTACTGGAAGCAACCACTTTAGCTGTTCTCAGGCTGTTCGTTAGTAATGCCATCGCACCAAATATTTCATTCTCTAGCACTTCGCCGACCTTGGTATCGTTTACAAAAACATCAGCTTGGCCTTCAACGATCGAGTAAACGCTGTCAGCTTCTGTGTCTTGTTCAATAATAACGTCGCCAACTTGATAATGTACAAAGCCTAGTGATGCCTTATCCACACCTTGTTCAACTAGGCTAATAATGCAGGTTCGTCGTTTACATTCTTCTAATAAATATTCACACCAAATACGCGTAACGGGTGTATTGCTGGTAAGCGCATTGAGTAGCTCTGCTCTATTGTATCGACGTAACGCAAAAGGGCCTGCAGAGTAAAGTCGATAAGGGCTTGGGTTATTTATTTGGTCCAAGCCGAAGATGTCCCCAATATCATAATGGAATAAGGTGGCACTTTCTTGGTCGTGAGCGACGGCGCCTTCCATAACAACATAGACGGAGTCATGGTTTGGTTGGCTGGCGTAAAAATCATCAACTAATTCGTAGGATACATCACTATAGCTTAGCGTGGAGACGTTTTCGTTAGTCAAAGCCTGTTCCAGCAATTCCTTGCAGCGGTCGTCTATTTGCTCAAATGCTTCATTAAAATCTGTTTCAATAAACATGAATCAACCTTGCGAGAAAGTGGCTGCCCGTACAGTCGTTAGCCTGGTGCTAGTGTATTTACTATAGCTCAACGATAGCTTGGGAGCGGTCACTTGGAGGTATATACCTTTAAAGTGTAGACAGTTTCCCAAATTTGAGAGAGAAACCGCCCTAATTTAATTAGCATTAGGGCGATTAGGTTGTTGGGAGCTAAAGGTTATTCTCGTTAAGCAGTGTTTGGTGCTGTTCTTTCGCAAGGCGTGGGCCAAACTGTGAGACCACTTGCGCCGCTGCTTTGCTGGCAAAGGACCCGGCAGAAGGGAAGTCGTGCCCTTCGCTTAGAGCGTATAAAAATGCACCGGCAAACATATCCCCAGCGCCATTTGAATCAAGCGCCGTAATGAGGGTTGCGTCTATTTTATGTTCTGTTGAACCATCAAAGACAATCGCTCCATCGCTACCTAAAGTGACGGCAAATGTTTTGGCAACGGTTTTGATCTTGGCTATAGCGGTTTCAAGCTGATCAGTATCGGCCCAGGTTAGTGCCTCTTGCGCATTACAGAACAGTAGATCAACACCGTCCCCTAGCATTTCGTTGAGCCCATCTTTAAAGAAACTCACCATGTTGGGGTCTGAAAACGTAAGAGCTGTTTTTATATTGCTGGCTTCTGCGATTTGACGTGCTTTGATCGCAGCGGCTCGGCCCGTGTCAGAAGTAACGAGGTAACCTTCCAAGTAAACAAACTGAGATTGTTGAATGGCTTTCTCGTCAAGCTCCTTTTCGGATACGGTTTCAGAGATGCCCAGAAACGAATGCATAGTACGTTCAGCATCAGGTGTAACCATAACGATGCATTTACCACTAACCCCATTTTCACGGTCGGCTTTAAGGTTGGTGTCAACACCAGCAGCAGCTAAGTCTTTTACATAAAAATCCCCTGTTGCATCGTTGGCAACTTTACAGGAATAGTATGCATTGCCGCCGAAGTGACTTACCGCAATGATAGTGTTAGCGGCGGACCCTCCGCTGGCTTTTTTGCCGTGGTGGTTTGCTAATGCCTGGGTAAGGCTGTGTTGTTGCGTCTCATCAACAAGTGTCATCACACCTTTATCGATACCTTGTTTGGATAAAAAATCGTCATCGACAGTGAATTCCATATCAACAAGCGCGTTTCCGATGGCATAAACGTGGTATTTGGTCATTGGTAATCCTTATAAAAGAGGCATTGAGGAGGTTTTTTAGGCTGTAGCTATTGTATGTGAAATTTCATTTTTGTCACGGCATCAAGGAATGAAAGCACGTATACTGCTGTCCTATTTACCCTATC
>CAJXZM010000308.1 GCA_913063125.1 uncultured Gammaproteobacteria bacterium
GACAGCAAATCATCAACATCATCCTGTCCAGACACTACATCATCCCGTTCTTCTGGGTTAATTATTGGACCTTCCCCTGCAGTCGCATCCACCTCTTGCTTTTTGGGAAGCTCATGCTGCGTACCTGTTAAATAATCTACTGTTCCGGCCATCTTCACCAGATCAACCAAGTTATCTTCAACTTCTTGAACCAAACCAATAACGCGTTTAATCACCTGACCGGTTAGATCCTGAAAGTCCTGAGCAAGCAGTATGGCGGTTAAATGCCCCCCCATATCAGCCGACTTATCAGCAGTCACAGTTAAAAAACTATCTACTTTTTTGGTCAATTCACGGAACTCTGCGGGTTTCATTTCCTTGCGCATAAAGCGCCCCCACTCTTCCTTCAAACTGCTCGCCTCATCGCCAATGCTCGACGATATCGGCATAATTTCTTCAACCATATCCATCGTCTTATTAGCGGCTTGCTCGGTACGCTCAATCACATAGTTCAAGCGATCTGAAGCATCCCCCATTCGAGACATTTCTGAAGCATCTTGTTGACCCACTTCAGCATCGATAGCAAAGTTCTGTATCGCTGAATGCAAACTTCGCGTCAACTTTCCAACCTCATCAAACAAGAACTGATCTCGCTGCTGATGTAGGTTGGCAATAGTTTGCATTGCATCTATCGAGTTACCGGTCTCTAACTGAGACAATAACTCCTTAGCGTGCAATACCAACGAGTTTTCTACACCCGTTTTATCTGCTTGGCTCATGAAACACCTATTCCTTCAGAATTACGCATCAACACGCTGAAAAATCTTTTCAATCTTTTCTTTCAGCGCTTGAGCCGTGAACGGCTTAACAACGTAACCATTAACGCCAGCTTGCGCAGCCTCAATAATCTGTTCTCGTTTCGCCTCTGCCGTCACCATTAAAACCGGTAAACTTGCGAGCTTCTCATCCGCCCTCACCGCTTTCAATAGATCAATACCCGTCATTCCTGGCATATTCCAATCCGTCACCAAAAAATCGAAATCCGAACTTTTCAGCAGTGGTAACGCTGAGCTTCCGTCATCGGCTTCTTGTGTATTGGTAAACCCAAGGTCTCGTAATAAATTTTTAATAATTCGTCTCATTGTAGAAAAATCATCAACAATAAGGATTTTCATGTTTTTGTCCAAAGCTGCCTCCAATGAACAGTAATCGACAATAGGGAAAATTGCTTAGATCGGTTCTATAAACCAATACGTGAGCAGCACTAATATTAATATTAGTTGCTGAATTGAAGGTAGCCAGTTTTTGTTGGATTAGATTAGTCTAAGTTGTACTTAAAAATATTTTTTTATGTAAATCAGTAAGATACGAAAACATAAAAATGCTAAAGAGCCTCGTTAAAAGGGGAAAGGGTTACGCCCACTCTTGCAATCGACTACGCAAACGATGCGCAGCTTGGGTGTGGATCTGACTTACTCTGGATTCACTCACCCCCAAAACCTCACCAATTTCCCTAAGATTGAGCTCCTCATCATAATACAATGACAAAACTAATTGATCTCGCTCAGGTAGCTCAGTAATCGCCTTAGCCAAGTGCGTCTTTAATGACGCCTTCTGTATATCCACAAAAGGATTGGCCGCCGCTATTGCTTCATCGGTTTGTTCGATTTGTTCATCAGGAGCCACCAATTCATCCATGCTAAATAGTCGCGTCGCCATGCTGTCTTTCAACATGCTATGGTACTCGTCCAGAGAAATATCCAACTCTTCAGCAACGAGATGATCAGGTGCCTCCCCTCCCATTCGATTTTCAACAGCTTTAATGGCTTGTTGTATCCGCCGAGCATTACGATGCACCGATCGAGGCGCCCACTCACCCTTTCGAAGCTCATCAATCATCGCACCTCGAATACGAATACCGGCATACGTTTCAAAGCTCGCACCTTTACCATGATCAAACTTCTTAATGGCATCAATAAGTCCAATCATGCCGGATTGTATCAAGTCATCCACCGAAACACTGGCAGGCATCCGCCCCATTAAGTGATGCGCTATACGCTTGACCAATACCGTGTGCTCCTGTACGAGCACATCTAATGTCGGGGCACTTTCGTCCGAATACATACTAACCTTTTCGATTATAGCGTTGCTTAACGACTGCATATTCTACCAACCACATTCAGCGAGTCGCTGCACTCTGCACGAGATTATCAACAAAAAACTCCAAATTCCCTCTCGGGGTAGTAGGCAAAGGCCAGCTATCCACTTTTTGCGCTAATGCTTTAAAAGCCAACGCTGACTTTGAACGCGGATATGCTTCTACAACGGCTTTCTGACGCTGCACCGCCTTACGTAAATAATCGTCAAATGGAACACAGCCCGTAAATTGCAATGCGACATCCAAAAACCGATCTGCCACTTTGGTTAATTTCGCATACAGATCACGCCCTTCTTGCTGGGAGCGAACCATATTGGCTAAAATATTAAATCGATAACTATCATGCTTTTGATTCAACAACTTAATCATTGCATATGCATCAGTAATAGATGTTGGTTCATTTGTCACCACAAACAACACCTCTTGCGCTGCGGTCACAAAACTCATAACCATTTCAGAAATACCCGCAGCAGTATCAATAATCAAAACATCAATATCTTCGCTTAACTCGCTGAACGCATGGATCAATCCTGCATGTTCTCTTGGCCCAAGGTTTACTAATTCTTGTGTACCCGAGGATGCCGGGACAATTTTAATACCTGCAGGCCCTTCTACCAAAATATCTTTGATACTACAGGTACCACTTAACACATGCGATAAGTCTTCTCTGGCGGTAATCCCCAGTAATATATCTAGATTCCCCAAACCTAAATCAGCATCGAGCACTGTAACACGACGCCCAAGGCCCGCTAATGCTATCGCCAAATTCACGGACACGTTACTTTTTCCAACGCCACCTTTTCCACCGGTTATGGCAATTACTTGAACAGGATGTGCACTCATAGATTTCCTATTATTTTATAGCTTTCCAATGACAGCCTAATACATCGCTAGCAACATGTGTTTTTAACGTACAAAACACCCTTACTATGCCGCTGTAAATTCCCCATCATCCGTACGTATACTTTCATTAAAGCAGTCAGCAGCCAACTCGTCATCTATCGTTGCCTGTTTTGTTAAGGCTATCGCTTGATTCACCAAGTTTCGTGGTTTTGCCTGCTCAATATCATCAGGTATATTTTGCCCATTTGTAGTATAGGCAACAGATAGCTGATGTTCTAT
>CAJXZM010000309.1 GCA_913063125.1 uncultured Gammaproteobacteria bacterium
ATCGAATATATTTTAACCAGGTTTTAATTATGCCCTTAGCTCAAGACCAAAAAAAGCGTTTCCGCCAAATCGGACACAACCTTAAGCCAGTTGTCATGATTGCCGACAAAGGCCTTACAGAAAACGTCCTTGCAGAGCTTGAGCGAGCCATCGAGGACCACGAACTTATTAAAGTTAAGCTAGCTGTACTCGACAAAGAAAACAAGCAAGCACTCATTACAGCTATCTGTGATGAATCTGGAGCCGAGCTAGTTCAAGCTATTGGTAAAATAGCCTTAATATATCGCGCAGCTAAAAAACCTAACCCAAAGCTATCCAACATATTACGCAATCAAGTGTAAACACTCGCCACACCTGTTTCACAATCAAAGAACAGATGTGCCGCATAAAAAAACGCCCAACATTGTTGGGCGTTTTTTTATGCGGCAACACAATTTAACCATGCTTAACCGATAACACTTCGTACTCTTTTGTACCGCCAGGCGTTTCCACCTGAACTTCATCACCTTCCATTTTGCCAATTAAACCACGAGCAATGGGGGATCCGACTGAAATCTTACCACTTTTGATATCAGCCTCATCTTCACCAACAATTCGATATACCTTTTCTTCTTCGGTATCCATGTCATAAAGCTTAACAGTAGTACCGAAGAGCACCTTTCCCGTATGAGGGATTTTAGCTATGTCAATTATTAGCGCATGAGATAACTTACCCTCAATATCCATGATGCGCCCTTCAATAAAACCCTGCTGCTCTCGTGCCGCATGATATTCAGCATTCTCTTTTAAATCGCCATGAGCCCTTGCCTCAGCAATTGCCTCAACAACCTTAGGTCGCTTAACTTTCTTGAGATGCATTAACTCATCATTTAATGCATCAGACCCTTCAATCGTCATTGGATATCTGCTCATCTTATTTCCTAATATAAGTCTTGTAGTCGTCTAACTTGTTTTTCACCATCACTCATGATGGCAACGCATATTGCGTCAGCACCAGCAATGGTCGTGGTATAACAAATTTTATTTTGCAACGCTTCGCGTCGAATCGCATAAGAATCAGCAATAGCCTGAGTACCTTCTGTAGTGTTAATGATCAAATCAATCTCACCATTTTTGATACTATCAACAACATGCGGCCGACCTTGCTTAACTTTATTAATCGTTGTTACGTCAATGCCTGCAGCGCTAAGCACCTTTGCAGTACCGCTTGTTGCAAAAATATCAAAACCAATTTCAACAAGCATCTTCCCAACGCGTGACACAACATCTTTATCGCCATCTCTGACACTAATAAAAGCCTTACCGCTTTTGGGTAAGATCTCACCAGCACCCAGCGCTGCCTTTGCAAATGCTTCTGCAAACGTATCACCAACACCCATGACTTCACCCGTAGACTTCATCTCTGGCCCAAGAATCGGGTCAACGCCAGGGAATTTAGCAAATGGGAAAACCGCTTCTTTTACGTTATACAATTTCGGTATTATTTCTTCTGTAAAACCCTGATCCTCCAAGGACGTTCCGGCCATACAGCGAGCAGCAATCTGAGCTAATGAGCGACCAATACATTTAGAGACAAAAGGGACCGTTCGAGATGCACGAGGGTTAACTTCCAGCACATAAACCTCCTCACCCTTCACCGCAAACTGCACATTCATCAGTCCAATCACGCCCAGCTCAAGCGCCATACGTGCAGCTTGCTCGCGCATGACATCTTGCATTTCTACGCTTAAGTTATAAGGAGGAAAGGAACAAGCGGAGTCACCGGAGTGCACACCCGCCTGCTCAATATGCTGCATGATGCCGCCAATGGTAACCGCTTTGCCGTCACAAATGGCATCCAAATCAACTTCAATAGCATCATCTAAAAACCGATCCAACAATACCGGAGCGTCATTAGATACTTGCACCGCTTCCGTCATATAACGACGAAGTTCTTTTTCGTTATAAACAATCTCCATCGCTCGCCCACCCAACACATACGACGGGCGCACGACAAGAGGGTAACCGATATCTTCTGCATAACGCACAGCATCTTCTGGCTTTCTTGCCGTTCGATTTGGCGGCTGCTTTAAATTCAGCCGCTCAATCATTTGCTGAAAACGTTCTCTATCTTCAGCTCTATCGATAGACTCAGGGCTAGTACCGATAATAGGTACACCAGCGGCTTCAAGATCACGCGCCAACTTCAATGGAGTCTGACCACCGTACTGAACAATCACACCTTTTGGTTTTTCAATATCAACAATCGCTAAAACGTCTTCCAGCGTAACAGGATCAAAATACAACCGATCAGAGGTATCGTAATCTGTTGAGACCGTTTCTGGGTTACAGTTAACCATGATTGTTTCATAGCCATCCTCTCGCAACGCCAGCACAGCATGCACACAGCAATAATCAAACTCAATGCCCTGCCCAATGCGGTTGGGCCCGCCACCTAACACCATAATCTTATCGCGATCGGTCGGGTTAGCTTCACACTCATCTTCATACGTTGAATACATGTAGGCTGTAGATGTTGAAAACTCTGCTGCACAGGTATCAACACGCTTATAAGTAGGAACAACACCCATCTCTTTACGCGTTTTTCGAATATGCTTCTCACTAACACCCAACAAATTTGACAAACGTAAATCAGAAAAGCCTTTACGCTTAATACGCAACAGCTTGTCCTTAGTAAGATCCGCTAACGCAGTAGAACTTAATTCTTTCTCCGTTTTGATCAGGTCTTCAATTTGAGCCAAGAACCAAGGATCAACACCCGTGCACTCGTTCACCTCATCAATTGACATTTCAGCACGAAATGCATCGGCAATATACCAAATGCGTTCGGGACCAGGAATTGTTAACTCTTGACGCAACTTCGCCTGCGCATCATCCGCCTCCAAATCCAATACTGGGTCAAAGCCGTTTTTATCTACTTCCAAGCCTCGCAATGCTTTTTGCATAGACTCTTGGAAGGTACGACCAATCGCCATTACCTCACCGACAGATTTCATTTGAGTGGTTAATGTTGAATCAGCCTTAGGGAATTTTTCGAAATTAAAACGAGGGATTTTTGTAACAACATAATCGATAGATGGCTCAAAAGACGCGGGAGTCTTGCCACCGGTAATATCGTTTTGCAACTCATCAAGGGTATAACCAACTGCAAGCTTTGCTGCAATTTTCGCGAT
>CAJXZM010000310.1 GCA_913063125.1 uncultured Gammaproteobacteria bacterium
ACAGCACAATAATGGATAATGCCGTAAGCTACCAACGTAGACACGACAAATATCATCACTAAAAACTTAAGGTTCGCCGTCCCTACGACCGGTTTTCGAATCAGTAATAAGCTAACACCCCCAATAAGAATCAAGGCATTAAATATCCGGCAAATAGCCCAAGTAAATGGAATTAAATTCCGGTTGTCGGCAACCGCTTCTATCAGTCTTGCGGCGGCCAAAGTATGAAATGCATCCATGCAGCCCGCCAAGAATAAAGCCGCTCCGATGACAGGTGTAGTGTAGTCCTTCGACATAACATAATGGCTAAATGCCAATGCTGTCGTAAACAACGCCGCACTGAATGCTGACCACTCCAAAATTGTATGAGAAAATGCCCCCGTTAACCGATAAAAAAAAGCATCCAACTGCTGATGCTTTGGCCAATCTGCTGCAGCTGCCAAGTCAAAAGGTTTACCCACAGAACCAAAATCCACCCCAAATAAAGAAAGCACAAAAGGAGCAAGACAAATAACCACAACGAGAAAAAGGAAATACGGTGGCATTTTAAGTTCTGATGGTTCATTTTTAAAAAACGTGTCTAACGTAAACACCTTACTCATATTCAAAGCCTTAGGCTTACACCGCTCTTCCATTAAATTTTATTGAGCATAATAAGAATTAATAGTAGGTGCTAGACCCACAATTGCCACTTTATGCCCATACTGTTGTCATACTATTTGTCATACCAGTAACGCCTATTCAATATTGAAATAGTACTAACTGATATATAGCCGACATTCACCTAAAGTAAAGTTGCACTGAAACCACTGAACTGATAACGAAGCGTTTTGTCGTAATATTTCACCAACATAAGCACATAATTAAAGCGGGTTTGATCACATCAGCAACAGAATAGAAATCACAAATCAATCGCAACACTATGGGCTCATTAGCATTCTGCTCCATTGGACAATGGCGATAGCGATTGCCTGTTTATTCGGCCTTGGCCTATGGATGACCTCGCTTGGGTATTACGACGCCTGGTATAACCAAGCCCCCTCTATTCACAAATCCATTGGCATATTACTAGTAGGGGTATTTATATTTCGCGCATCATGGAAACTATTCAATATCAAACCTCAGCCTCTCTCAACACACACTGCCATCGAAAAAAAATTAGCTCATCTCACCCACATCATGCTCTATATTTTAATGGCATGTATTATGGTGAGCGGATACCTCATTTCAACCGCTGATGGGCGGGTTATTGAGGTATTTGATTGGTTTGAAATACCCGCAACCCTCACCAACATAGAGAATCAAGAAGACATTGCAGGAGATATTCATTACTACTTAGCATTTACGTTAATAGGTCTGAGCATCATTCATGCATTCGCCGCTATCAAACATCATGTCATTGATAAAGACGATACCTTACGCCGCATGGCATCCCTACCCAAACACCCAAACAAAAATAAAAACCACTCAAAAAGGAAAAAACCATGAGAATTAAACGATCCATTCGCCTTTTAACGGCTATTTTTTTATTCATAAACATAGTAACGATTAACATTTCATATGCTGCCACAGACACCTACAAAATTGACACCAAGGGAGCCCATGCGTCGATTAAGTTCAAAATCAAACACTTAGGATATAGCTGGCTATATGGTCGCTTTGACAAATTTGATGGTACGTTAATGCTTGATGAAAAAGCCCCTGAGAACTCAAAAATTGAAGTCTCCATCGATACTTCTAGCATCAACAGCAATCATGCCGAAAGAGATAAACACCTTAGGGGAACAGACTTTCTGGATGTAAAAAAATATCCTAATGCAACGTTTAAAAGTACATCTGTCAGTGTATCTGGCGATAACACTGGAACGATAAAAGGCGATTTAACATTGCACGGGGTTACTAAATCGATTGAAATCCCTGTGACCCACATTGGTGGTGGCGACGATCCTTGGGGTGGTTACCGTCAGGGCTTCAGTGGCTCAACAACATTGACACTAAAAGATTATGGAATTGATTTTAACTTAGGACCAGCTTCCACACAGGTAGAGTTGATATTGGATATTGAAGCGATAAAACAATAACAACATAAAGGTCCGCCTTAACGAAGTTATTTATTAGCTACAAAAAAATCGCCCCCCATTCGATTAGGTGGCGGTTTTTTTGTAGCTAAGTTTTTATGACTCAGTTTCTACTATTAACTCTTCGGCTCTTTTCTCTTGATATCAATCCTATCCACTTTCTGAAATCCTCGAGGCAACTTGTTACCACGCCGACCTCGTTCACCAAAGTAATGTTCTAGGTCTGAATGTTTCAAATTAATGTGCCGCTTACCGGCATAGATCACCAAGGTATCTTTTTCACCGATAGTTTCTACATCAATCATAAACTCTTCGCGCTCTGCAACACGTGCGCCCGGTATGCCAATAATCTTATTTCCCTTACCTCTTGCCAACTCTGGCAACTCAGCAAGAGGGAACAACAACATTCGCCCCTCGTTTGTCACTGCTACCAGGTAATCAGTATCCAGCTTGGTAATTAACTTCGGCTGCAGTACACGAGCACCTTTTGGTAGATTGATAAGCGCCTTACCATTCTTATTCTTGGTAATCGCATCACCCAACTTCATCACAAAACCATAACCCGCATCAGATGCCATCAAATAACGCTGAGACTCATCACCCATCAATACCCCATCAAAGGTGGCACCTGAAGGTGGCGACAAGCGACCGGTTAACGGCTCACCCTGTCCTCGTGCCGAAGGTAAGGTATGCGCCAGGACGGAGTAACTTCGCCCAGTGCTACAAATAAAGATAACAGGCTGATTGCTCTTACCTAAGGCTGATGCTTTATATTCATCACCCGATTTGTAATTCAACGCAGTAGGATCGACTTCATGCCCTTTAGCCGCACGCGCCCAGCCTTTAGTGGAGATTACAACCGTCACAGGATCAGCGGATATAAGATCCGTCTCACTCATCGCTTTGGCTTCGCCACGAGCAACAATCGGTGAACGGCGCTCATCACCGTATAATTCCATATCTTCTTTAAGTTCTTTAACAAT
>CAJXZM010000311.1 GCA_913063125.1 uncultured Gammaproteobacteria bacterium
ATCAATAATATTCTCGATTATTCGAAGCTAGAAGCGAATAAATTGAGTATAGAGAATGTTCCAGTTAGTGTCTTTTCAGTTGTTGAAGGTGTTAAGGGGGATGTTTCGAAAAATGCGCAACGAAAGGGTTTGACGTTAGATTTTCACTATGAATACCCCATCCCTGAGGAAGTTTATGGCGATCCCTTCCGTATTGCTCAAATAATAGAAAATCTGTGTTCTAACGCCATTAAATTTTCGGAGAAGGGCGGCGTGACTTTATGCGTGTCGTGGAATAAGGCGTTGGATAAATTGATAATTAGGGTTAGTGACAGAGGATTGGGGATTAGTGGCGAGGCTAAAAAAAATCTATTCGGTTTGTTTGGGCAGGGAGATACATCGCCAACGCGTCAATTTGGTGGGGCTGGACTGGGATTAGCGATATCGAAAAAGCTTGCGATGATAATGGGGGGGGATATTGAGGTGGTGAGTGAATTTGGCAAAGGTAGTGAATTCACTTTCATCGTTGGCGGCTGTATACCTGATAATACTGAGTGGATTCGTGATAAAAATACCTTGATGACCAGTAAGTATAAAAGAAAACCCACCCATCCTAGTCTGACTGGCACGGTATTACTTGCTGAAGATAATGTCGTCAATCAGAAACTCATTGAAAAAGTACTAAGAAAAACGGGTGTGAATGTTGTTGTTGCTGAAAATGGACTTGAAGCCTGTAGCATATGTGACAACACACCTCCCGACTTTGTGCTTATGGACGTAAATATGCCAATCAGAGGCGGTTTGGAAGCAACGCGGTACTTGCGCGGTAAAGGCTATGCTATGCCTATTTACGCGCTTACTGCAGAGACAGATAAACAGCAGATAAACAATGTACTTGAAGCTGGGTGTGAGGGTGTTCTTTATAAGCCGGTGGATAAAGCTGCGATATTTGACGTATTGCGAAAACACTTATCTGGGAACGCAAACCAAGCTAGACCTGTCCCAGAGGCTGTGCCTGTCTTGGGTTCTGTAATAGAGGGGAGTAATAAGGACGGCTTTTGATTTCTATAGCAATGTTTGGCCATTAATCAAGATAGGAAAACTGTCTCAAAGTATTTAATAATTCCATTGAATCATTCATTACCGACCTACCTATTTCAGAGTCAAAGACCTTATCCCAAACATTTCTTGACGGTTTACCATCAAAAGAGAATATCACTCCGGACAGTCCTTCAAGATCCTTACTTGCCACAATCCAAGCGGCTATCTTGCCTGAGCGTTCGGGAGTACTTGTATCAGGAAGCATCCTCGCCACCCAAGGCAAAACATGCCGCCATAGTACTTGTAACATTTGAGGTGCAGTTCTCGTCAACCCGGTTCCTGCCATCATGCCTGGGTCAAGGCAAAAAAATGCTACCTGATCTTTATGCAATTGCCGAGATAGCTCTATGGTAGTGACCATATTCAAATATTTTGAGGTTGCATAACGATCCATTCCCATTTGTTTAATCGATCCAGTCTCATCTAAACCTTTCGCACACGACGCTACTGATTCAAATTTGGCTCCACGAAAACCAAACAGGGTAGCTGTTCTATTTTTAGGGTTGTGCGTTCCACTACCAATGAAGAGTACACGGCCTCCACTTAGAAAAGGGAGCAATCCTAGCGTTAATTTTAAAGCGGCTAAATGATTAACAGCAAACGTCTCCTCTAGTTGCTCACTTTGAGTAAATCGCGTCTCATTAACAATTTGTACGCCGGCATTATTAATTAAACCCGTTATTTCGCCTTTCCATGATTCGATAAACTTATCAATAGAGCTCAGTGAGCCTAGGTCCAATTCAACGACTTCAATGTTCCCCCCTAATTCTGTAGCGATGGTTTGTCCTCGATAAGTATCTCGCACAGCGATAATTATTCGATTACCAAGATCTTTTGCTAACCACCTTGTTATAGACAGACCAAGACCACCCGTCGCACCCGTAATAATATATGTTTTCATAAATTCTCCTTAACTTCAGTACACCTTGGCCCAATCGCCAAAACAATGATAAGTTAGTTGCCCATTCAGGAGTATTCGCATTCCATGTTACCCAAAAGCAATCACCTAAAGCCCCGAAAGACGCCGGTTCAACGCCGATCAGCTCACACTGTTGATGCCATATATGAAGCCACTATTCAGGTTTTGCTAGTGCAGGGTGCAGAGAAATTAACCACCACAAAGGTGGCTGATCGGGCAGGGGTGTCTGTAGGTTCGCTCTATCAATATTTTGGTGACAAACAGAGTTTACTTTCCGCGGTATTGGAAAAACACTTAGTGGAAGTTACCGAACATGTGGATCTGGCTTGCCAAGAAAATCGAGGCAAACCGTTAAAGCAAATGACTTACGCATTAATACAGGCATTTTTTGATGCGAAGTTTTCTGACTCAGAGGCATCAAAGGCTCTCTACTCCATCGCATCCGGTATTGAGGGTCAACAGATGGTGACAACACTGATGCAGCGTTCCCAGGCATCTATTTGTGGATTAATAACAAGTGTGCCAGATGCCCACTTTGAAGACCCCATCACCGCAACATTTATTATTTCGACAGCGATGATCGGGCCAGTACAAGCTCTCTTAGCAATGGACGCTCCTGTGGAATATCAGAAGAAAACATGTGAGCATTTGAGCAACATGGCATATGGCTACTTACGAGATAATGCTAAATTAGTACCCCTGAATTTAAACCAACGGTAGTCAAGAATGATAGTCGGTAGTCGTTAGTTTTTGCTCTGAATCTAACTGGACCAACTCTTCAAAAACAGTTTTTAGCCAGCGATAGCAAAGTTGCAATTGTTTGTTTTCTTTATTTTTGATCTTAGTAAGAAAGTAATAACTGGTCGGTATGGGTGGTTCAAAAACCAAATCAAGAATGGCGACTAATTTTCCAGCCTTTATTCTCGGGGTTAGCATAGGTAGAGCGCCCATCATGACACCTTGGCCTCGTTCAACTAAGTCTATGGCTGACTTGTAATTATCGAA